>WFRR01000175.1 GCA_015486375.1 Thiotrichaceae bacterium | reverse complement strand
GTGCTGAAGACAATCATATAAGTGTAGAAGAATATATTGAAGACCAAGACCAAATGGAATTTTGGCAAGAACTTTGCTCAACCCTAAAACAAAGTGAATGTGCTATTCGGGATTTGATGCTTCAGAATACTTGACATTTATGATATTGATTATCGTGTTTAGACCACTTTATTACTGCGAATAATCTTGGGTAAATTATATTGAGCGTGAATATCAAGTTCTGAATCACCTTGTCTAAATACGGATTTTTTTGTGGAATAAGGCTTCAAATCCACTGCACATTCTGCACCACAATAGGGGCATATTGTTTGCCAACGATCTATATTTTTCGGGATAAGGCGACTAAATTGTTCATTACATTGCCAGCAAATAATTTCTTGGCGTGGATTGGAGTTTCGAGTCATTGTCATAATAAAATATCCAAAATAATTGAAAGAACACCGCTAATAAATGCCACCACAGCAGGCATTAATAAAAACCATTTACGCCGTGCGGCTCGATCAAAAAAGGCTTCAATACTATCAGGGCTATCACGGACAATGTTATTATCTAAATGGGGAATCATCGCAATCAGGGTTAAGATTATGGCAATAAACCAACAACTAAAAGCAAATGCCATACCCCATGTTAATACAATGTGTTCTGTGCCACTGATGGCTTTTAAAACCAACGCATATAAGCTTGGAATGGCAAGTTCTAAGCTTAATAAACGCTGCGCTAAACCGTCCATTAGTTGACTTTGTTCAGCAATCGCTTCAGAAAAACGTTCCTGCATAAAACGTTCATGTAAATTAGGCGGACGACTAACAAGGGGAGCTTGATCGGGAGGCATAATTATTTTTCCAAATTATGTAGAAGGATCAAGTTTAGCATTTTGCGCCAATCGTTCCCAAAACTCTAAACCTTCTTCTGAACCTAAACTTTCAGCTAATTTTTCCAAAGCGTCTAAAACTTGTGCTAATTGCATTGGTTTTGCTAATTGATAAACATTTACCCATGTAGCAATGGCGGCATCACTTTGTTGATTTTCTAAGTAAATATTTCCTATATTAAATAGGGTTACACACATCCCTGCATTGTCGCCGATTTCTTGTTGAATAAGAAGGGATTGCTGCAGATAGTCGAGTGCGGTTTTATAGTCGCCACGGGAATCATATATTTGCGAAATATTATTAAGCGTAGTGCCTTCCCCCAATTTGTCGCCAATTTTTTGTTGAATCATAAGGGATTGCTGTAGATAGTCGAGTACGGTTTTATAGTTGCCACGGGAAAAATATATTTTCGAAATATTATTAAGCGTGGTGCCTTCTACCGATTTGTCGCCGATTTCTTGGACAATGGTTAAGGATTGCTGCAGATAATCGAGTGCGGTTTTATAGTCGCCACGGGCATGAACTGTCGTAGCCATATTATTAAGCGTGGCGCCTTCCCCCGATTTGTCACCGATTGCTTGTTGAATCATAAGGGATTGCTGCAGATAGTCGAGCGCAGTTTCATAGTCGCCACGGGCATGAGCTATCGTAGCCATATTATTAAGCGTGATGCCTTCCCCCAATTTGTCACCGATTGCTTGTCGAATCATAAGAGATTGCTGCAGATAATCGAGTGCGGTTTCATAGTCGCCACGGGCATGAGCTGTCGTAGCCATATTATTAAGCGTGGCGCCTTCCCCCGATTTGTCACCGATTGCTTGTTGAATCATAAGGGATTGCTGCAGATAGTCGAGCGCAGTTTCATAGTCGCCACGGGCATGAGCTATCGTAGCCATATTATTAAGCGTGGTGCCTTTCCCCGATTTGTCGCCAATTTCTTGGGCAATCGCTAAGGATTGCTGTAGATAGTCGAGCGCGGCTTCATAGTCGCCACGGGCTTTAAATATTTGCGAGATATTATTAAGCGTGGTGCCTTCCCCCGATTTGTCGCCAATTTCTTGTCGAATAAGAAGGGATTGCTGCAGATAGTCGAGCGCGGTTTTATAGTCGCCACGGGCTTTAAATATTTGCGAAATATTATGAAGCGTGGTGCCTTGCCCCGATTTATCGCCGATTTCTTGTCGAATCATAAGGGATTGCTGTAGATAGTCGAGCGCGGTTTTATAGTCGCTAAGGTGGAGTAATTGTTTGCCAATTAGTCCTAAAGCTGCGCCTTGTATTTTTTTATATTTAGATTTAGCAATACTAGGCAACCATTGCGATTCTAAAGCCACTCGATAAGTACCCTGCCTATTTAAAGCACCAATAATAAAATCCAAAGCAAAACGATCTGCTTGATCATACTGTTGTGCTAATTTTAATGCACTGTGAGCCTCAATAGCCTGTGTTAGCGTAGAGCGTTCTTGCTGAAATAAATCACTTTGATACTCTGCCGCTGCGCCAAATAAATCCATCGATGTGCTAACTAAATTTTGTTGGATTAAATAGGCTTTAATTTGGCTAGGGCATTGATATTCTAAGCAGTTTAAATCATGGGATTGATGCGTTTCCAGTAAAGCCACATTGCATAATTGATCGACTAATTTTCGCGCTTGAGATAATTTTTCTAGTTCACCCGTATAAACGAGGGCAAGTTTAATAATACCTTCAATCGGCACGGGAGTTTGATACACCGTGATCCGTTGTAATAATGCTAATTCTTCTACACTACGATGTTTAATTACAAAAGCAATCGCCATATCAATTTGAGATTCTACACTGGCATTTTGTAATGAGGCTAAAAGTGCTGCTTGATCATATTGGTCACTATCTTGAATAGCGTTTGCAAAAAATATTAATGCCCGTGCATTGCCGTGTAATATTTTATGAATATGGCGCAATTGATCTCGTTGTTCTAATAAATCGTATAAAGCAGGGCGATGGCGGATCATGGCTAAATAATCATTATAGCTACAGTGTTCTAAGGCTAATTGATGCGATGCAGACCATTGGGGTAATTTCCAACGCGAGGTGACAATAATACTGACACCTTGTGCCGCGAGCTGTTGTGCGGCTTGAATCCAAACAGAAAAATGGCTTTGGGTGGATTGTTCTTCTAACGCTAAGGTCGCTGGGTTTTGAATGGATTCTAAATTATCAAAAATAATTAACAGTTTCTGTTTTGCCTGTTGTGCTAAGGCTTGTAAAATGGTTTTTGCCTTATCGATTTCACTACGTTGCAAATGAACGATTTTTTCAATACGGGTAATTTCTGTTTCAATCAGATCAGATTGCCACAGTTGTAAATCCATAAATAAACGAAAATCACTCCACGATTTTTTATCCTCTGATTTTTCTGCTCGCAATGTCCAATCAATAATTGTCCAACCTTGTTGTTGCAACTTTTGCGCTAATCGAGCCGCTAAAGTGGTTTTACCTTGTCCCCCTACCCCTGTAATTAATAGCTGCTGTTGTTGTTTTAAGGCTAAACGACTTTCTAATTGACGCAGTTCTTTACGCCTACCAATAAAATAGGCGGCTACAGGAATATTGCATAAGTAAGTCATGGCAGGAATATAGGTTTCAGGTGTACCGCTAAAATTCCAATCAATTAAAGGCAGATCAGGGTTTTGGCTGATTAATAAAGGTAAACACCATTGCCCTAAACTGCGTTCTGTATCCAGTATTTTATCGGAAAAATGTTCTTTTAAGTGACCTTGTAAAGGGTGGGTAATGGCTGCTCTGGCGGTTTGCAAGGCAATATCCACACGGTTTTTTTGCGCGATTTGATCACAAAAAGCCCGACTAAATTGAATACCTGCAATGTCTAAAATAGATTCCCGCATTCCAATCACATGCGGAATGCCGAATAACGCCAATGATTGCATTAAACCTGTACTGAGCTGCTCAGAAGAATTTTGCCCCGATTGACAGGCGGATAACACCACACATTGCACCGCTGTTCCCACAAAACAGTGGGCTAAATCCTTGCCGTTTACCTCATGACTGCCTAAGCCTGTTTCTGCTTCAAAACAAAATACAGCATCATCTTCCTCTAAATGTGAATGAAACATCTTTTTATAAAAGCGTCCATGTCCACTAAGAAAGACTAAATGCGGGGAAAATTGATCTAACTGCTGTTGAAAACTGGAAAATCGCCCATCATCAGGCATCTGCAATTGCACTGTACCTGCGCTAATCCACGGCATTAAGGCTTCTTGTAATTGCGCTTGTTCTTGCTCCACATCCAAGCGGGCTTGGTCTTCACTCATGCTGGTAAATAACAACACCCGCAATGGCCCCGTTTCCAACGGGATATTATCTGCTTGTGTTTCAGGTAAATGCCGCGATAAAGTAAAGCCGCGTTGCTTGCCTAAAAAACCCTTGTCAGGTTGATACAAGGTTTCCCACGGTAATTGCTGAATAGCAGCATTTTGACTGGAAATAATAATGGGACAAATGCGTCGCCCTTTGCTGGCACAATGACTTTGATACATATCATCAATAGCTAAGGCTTGCCAAAGTAAACGACCAACTTTTTGCAAATCCACTTCCGTCACTAATTCATTGTGAGCATATTTTAAAGCCAGTGCATGACTCAAATGTTTTAACTGTGGGTGTTGTGTCAGTAAATTATCTGCGACGGGAATAATAAAAGGCGAGGTGGTGTATTGCATGAAATAAAGCCTGACTGATGATTATCATCAATTTTAAGCTAAACTTTATAGCTCTGCTGAATTTAACCGCATAAAAAATTACTTTCCCAATAATTTCTCACCTGCATGTTGTTCAAACATTTTCGCTTTACGCATATATTTTTGCACGGTACGAATATCTTGTTTAGTTACTTCGGCAATATGTAAAGCATCCTGTCCTTGCAAAGCTGCTGAGGTGACGAAACCACTGCGTAAACTGTGTCCTGCAATCAATTCTGTATCCATACCAATGGCTTTACAGTGTTTTTTTAAACAGTTGACATAAGCCACACTGGAAAGCGGTTTATTTTGATTAAGGTCTAAACAATGACCGCGTCGAATTCGACGATAAAGATAGCCTCTGCGAATCTTACTCGCTTTAAGCCATTCTCTTAAGGCATTAACAGGGCAATAAGGTGAATCAATTTCAGCCAGAATGGGTTTATCTAAACCTGCTTGGTTTTGATCTGTTTTTGATTTAACCAAATGAATACGAAGATTTTGTCCCATAAAGAATAAATTTTCGTAGCGAAGCCCCATAACTTCACTGCGTCGAAATGCCCCCGCAAAACCCAATAAAATCATAGAACGATCCCGCAATCCTGTTAAGTGACTAATATCCATGTGATCAACCACACGCTTTAAGTCATCCGATAATAATGCTTGCGTTTGCCGAACATAATTACCCACTTGACGCGTTGTTGCTCGTAACATCTTTTTTGCTAAAACATTATCAGTAGGGGAGGGGTAGTTATTTTCAAAATGATAATAGCGAATAGCCGCCACGCGACGACGAATCGTATTCATGGCTAAGTTCGCATCAATCATAGACTGCAAGTACAAAATAAATACTTCTGTACTTGCGGCTAAAGCGGGTTGAGCGAGCTGATCAGCAAATCCAATAAAATTCGCCCAATCAATTGCATAAGCTTCACGGGTACTTTCAGCTAAATCACCTGTTAAGGTATCCGTTGCACGTTGAATTAATCGCTGGGTTGATTCACTGATTTGTGAAGCCTGACGATCTATTTCAGAGACAGTAAGCTGAATTTTATGCGCTTGCTGAGGGTTTTGCTGATCATTCATATCAATAAAGTATGCTTTATTTGCTCAGTATTTCGAGCATTTTTGCACCCATATCCGCAGGAGAGGCAACGACGGCAACCCCTGCTGCACTTAAGGCGGCAATTTTTTGTTCTGCTGTGCCTTTACCGCCAGAAATAATTGCGCCTGCATGACCCATACGCTTACCTGCGGGGGCAGTGACACCTGCGATATAAGCCACAACGGGTTTGCTGACATGCGCTTGAATATATTCAGCTGCATCTTCTTCGGCTGTTCCGCCGATTTCACCTACCATAATAATACCTTGGGTCGCATCATCGGCTTCAAAGAGGCGTAAACAATCAATAAAATTCATACCTTGAATGGGATCACCGCCAATACCAATACAGGTTGATTGACCTAAACCTGTGGTAGTCGTTTGATGTACCGCTTCATAGGTTAATGTTCCTGAACGAGACACCACCCCAATTTTGCCTGCTAAATGGATAGAGCCGGGCATAATGCCGATTTTACATTCATCAGGGGTAATCAAACCGGGGCAGTTAGGACCAATTAAATACACATCATCATAGTCAGACAAAGCCGCTTTAACTTTTAGCATATCCAATACAGGGATACCTTCAGTAATACAAGCAATGATTTTAATGCCTGCACTGGCAGCCTCTAAAATGGCATCGGCAGCAAATGCCGCTGGCACATAGATCATACTCGCCGTTGCATCGGTCGTTGTCACCGCCTCGGCAACGGTATTAAAAACGGGTAAATCTAAGTGGACTTGTCCCCCTTTACCCGGTGTCACGCCACCGACTAATTTTGTTCCATAAGCAATCGCTTGTTCAGAGTGAAACGTGCCTTGTTTACCTGTAAAACCTTGGCAAATTACTTTTGTTGACTGATTGATTAATACACTCATGCGGCATCTCCTTTTACAGCAGCAACAATTTGTTGAGCAGATTGAGTCAGACTGGTGGCTGTAATAATATTCATTCCACTATTAGCGAGTAATTCGCGTCCTTGTTCAACATTCGTACCTTCTAAACGCACCACAATAGAGACAGTAACGCCAATCTCTTTAACCGCTTGAATAATGCCTTCAGCAATTAAATCACAACGCACAATACCCCCAAAGATATTAACTAATACCCCTTTGACTTTATCGTCCGAGAGAATAATTTTAAAGGCTTCAGCAACGCGTGCTGCCGTTGTGCCACCTCCAACATCCAGAAAATTAGCAGGTTCGCCCCCATGTAATTTAATTAAATCCATTGTTGCCATCGCTAGCCCCGCCCCATTGACCATACAGCCAATTGAACCCTCTAAATGAATGTAATTAAGTTCATGTTCTGACGCTTTTGCTTCACGTTGATCTTCTTGAGAAATATCCCGCATCGCGACTAAATCAGGCTGACGGTATAAAGCATTGCTGTCTAAATTAATCTTGCCATCTAATGCGACTAAATCGCCTTCATCAGTTACCACAAGTGGGTTAATTTCCAGTAAGGAGGCATCGCATTGATTAAATAATTTAATTAAACCGCCTAATAAAGCGACAAATTGACGAATCTGTAAACCTTCCAAGCCCAGTTTAAAGGCTAAATTACGTCCGTTATAAGCTTGATAACCTGCACTGGGAGAAATGCTTTCTGTGAAAATTTGTTCGGGGGTTTCCTCTGCAACTTTCTCAATATCCATCCCGCCTGCTTGTGAAGCCATAATGGTTAAACGTCGAGAAGCACGGTCTACTAATAGGCTTAGATACAGTTCACGTTTGATATTACTGAGTGATTCAATCAGTACCTGATTAATAATTAGACCTTCTGCCCCCGTTTGGTGAGTGACTAACGTTGAGCCTAATAAACTTTCCGTAGCAGCAAAAAGTGCTGTTTTACCTTTAACTAACTTAACCCCGCCTGCTTTGCCTCGTCCTCCTGTATGGACTTGGGCTTTCACAACCCAAGCATCGCCTCCGAGTGTTTCAACGGCTGCCTCAATTTCATCGACGTGGCTAATAACGTGGCTTTCAGGAACGCGGATACCATACCGCGAAAACAGTGCCTTACTTTGGTATTCATGAAGATTCATCGTAAATTTTTTTTGTGACTCAATCGAATAGAAGATTATACGCCTATTTATTCGCTAATTTCTTTTTACAAGAAATGCTGTAAATATTAAGATTACCCCTACAAGGAAAAATTAGAACGAATATGCCCGATACCTATCAAATTTACTATTATCATAAACAATCATACCCTGCCTTTGAAATTCTAAATTCAGCTAAATCTACATATTCTGAATGTAAAATTTCAAGAAAATTTGATGAATTTCAATGTGATGTCTATGTTTTACTTGATGATCCTCAGTCTAATATTATTGCAATTGATTGGGATAATACCTTTACGGCTAAACCTGAATTTTACGCCTCACTGATCCACACCTATTTACATGCAGGCTTCGAGCCTATTATCTGTACACTAAGAGGACAGGATAACGATGACATCAATGATATTTACAAAACATTAGCAACAAACAAAATTCGTGTTTTTCCTACTGATGGGCAGTTAAAACGGCATTATATGCAGCAAAAGGGAATTTCTGTTAATTTATGGATAGATGATTTTTTTCCATGTATCGCATCTTGCGATAGTAATTTTATTATTGGTAATGGAATTGATTATTAATAAGTAGGGGTATGTATTTTGATAGATAAAGCAATGATTCTCGATAACTTTCTCAATGTTCAGTATAAACAAATTTTCTGTGATCAATGTATGGAAACATTCCTAACCAATGTTTATGACTATGATAATAACCATGTATTGCTCGAAAAAAGAGGTTTAGGCTTAGAATACTTCTGTGATGCAATACAGCACTACCAGTTAACAAATATTCCTATTATTACGCGAATTGCTGTACTTGATGAGGACGATGTACCCATTAATTTACCTATTGGGAAAGAGCTTTTTCAACGGGTTGAAACTGAGTATCGTTATATTTATATCATGGAGAAACTAATACATCTTGATAAAGACGATAGTCAATTCTTTAATAAAAATACCCAAGACCTAGAACTATTTATCAAAGAAGATAAATACAAAGCATTAGAAAATATTAGTCAGCAATATGATGCTAACTTAGCCAAAGATATTGAAAAACTCTGCTACTACTACCTAAAAAATCAAGAATTTATTGCTTGGGATTTACATGCTAATAATTTAATGAAAAGAACAGAAACAGGGCAAATAATTATCCTTGATCCTTATGCTGTTAAAATTTAAAGGTATAAACAGCAAAAGGGCTTGCAACAATAATGCTGCAAGCCCTTTTAGAATTTGGCTCCTCCGGCAAGACTCGAACTTGCGACCAATAGATTAACAGTCTACTGCTCTACCAACTGAGCTACAGAGGATTTGTAAGAGGCGTGTATATTAAGGAATTGACTGTGTGGGGTCAACCTCTTTTTTCACTTTCTTTCAAAAAAATTAAAATAAACCAATGTGCTTTATTTCATTCTGAAAATAGTACCTAAAAACGTATTTTAACTACCGCTTAAACAGCGACAGGGGCTTTTATCACAGCATGATGTTGGTAATCCTTAACCTCAAAATCTTCATAGCAAAACTCAAAAATTGATTTAACTTCAGGATTAATAGTGAGTGTGGGGAGAGGGTAACGTTCTGACGCTCGACTTAGCTGACAATCGACTTGTTCCGTATGATTAGAATATAAATGAGCATCTCCTAAAGTATGCACAAAATCACCTAACTCTAAATCACAGACTTGAGCAATCATACTGGTCAATAGTGCATAGGACGCAATATTAAAAGGTACGCCTAGAAAAATATCAGCACTACGTTGATAAAGCTGGCAAGAAAGTTTGCCCTCAGCAACATAAAACTGAAAAAAAGCATGACAAGGCGGAAGTGCCATATTTTCCACTTCGGCTACATTCCAAGCACTGACAATAATGCGACGTGAATCAGGATTGTGTTTAATTTGCTCGATAATCTGGCTAATCTGATCAATGGATTCACCCGTATGACTTGGCCATGAACGCCATTGTGAACCATATACTGGGCCTAACTCGCCTTGATCATCAGCCCACTCATTCCAGATAGAAACACCATTATCTTGTAAATATTTGATATTGGTTTCACCCTTTAAAAACCACAAAAGTTCGTAAATAATCGAACGTAAATGTAATTTTTTAGTAGTGACCATTGGAAAACCTTGGGATAAATCAAAACGCATTTGATAACCAAACACAGACTTTGTCCCCGTACCTGTCCGATCAGATTTAAGCGTGCCATGATCACGCACATAACGCATTAAGTCTAAATATTGCTTCATTAGAGAGCCTATTAAGTTTTTATCTTTATAATCAATATTATTTAAATTGAATTACATTCTGAATTTTTAGTTCGATACAGTAATTTGTTGTAATAAATCGGTGACCCATTCAACCCGTGTTTCAACCGCTTCGAGGTCTTTTTCAAAACGAATACTGTCTTGTCCACTTAATTTGTATGTCCACGGACGCGTTTGTACTAATTGGAATATCTTCGCTGGATCAACCTTATTCTGTTTTGCAAATACAATGCGTCCGCCTGCATCTGCAACTTCTAATTTCTTCACGCCGAGTTCTTGTGCCATCTGCCGTAATTGTGTCACTGCAAATAAATAATTAACCTCTTTTGGCAATAAACCAAAACGATCAATCATTTCAACTTTTAATCCTCGAATTTCGGCTTTATCCTCTGCACTAGCAATACGCTTATATAAAATTAAACGGCTATGCACATCAGGAATATAAGCAGTAGGAATTAATGCTGCTGCACCAATATCCACACTAATCTGTTCCGTTAGCGATTTATCCATATCAGGAATTTTACCTGCTTTGAGTGCTTTAACGGCTCGTTGCAGTAATTCATTATAGAGGTTATAGCCAATTTCTTGAATCTGTCCACTTTGACCTTCGCCCAATAATTCCCCTGCTCCTCGTATTTCTAGATCATGGGTGGCAAGAGTGAAGCCAACGCCTAAATCTTCTAGTGACTCAATCGCATCAAGACGTTTTACCGCATCTTTGGTCATTAGATTTTTAGGGGGGGTAATTAAATAAGCATAAGCGCGATGATGAGAGCGTCCAACTCGTCCTCGAATTTGATGCAATTGTGCTAAACCGAGTTTATCCGCCCGATTAATAATAATTGTATTGGCAGTAGGAATATCAATACCACTTTCAATAATAGTGGTTGCAATCAAGACTTGAAAACGCTGTTGATAAAAATCTTGAATAATGGCTTCTAAGTCGCGTTTTGGCATTTGTCCATGTGCAAAACGAACAGTCGTTTCGGGCAATAATGTTTGCACCTGTTTACACATTTTTTGAATAGTTTTGACTTCATTATGTAATACATAAATTTGTCCTCCGCGTGATAATTCTCGCGCACACGCTTCTTGGACTAAAGCATCGTTCCACTCAGTGACAAAGGTCTTAATTGGGTGACGTTGTACAGGAGCCGTCGCAATAATGGATAAATCCCGAATACCTGATAAAGACATATTCAGAGTACGAGGAATCGGTGTTGCCGTCAGGGTTAACATATCGACATTGCTGCGTAATTTCTTTAACTGCTCTTTATGTCGAACTCCAAAACGATGTTCTTCATCAACAATGACTAAACCTAAATTTTTAAATTTAATATTAGCTTGTAATAACTTGTGTGTTCCAATCACAATATTGATATGCCCTGAGGCTAATTTAGCTAAAGCTTCTCGGGTTTGTTTAACCCCTTTAAAACGTGATAAGGATTCAATTAAAAACGGCCAATCAGCAAAGCGGTCTTGGAAGTTACGGTGATGTTGTTCCACTAGTAAGGTGGTTGGGGCAATCATTGCTACTTGTTTGCCTGCATTGGCAGCAATAAAAGCAGCTCGCATAGCCACCTCAGTTTTACCAAAACCCACATCACCACACACAACCCGATCCATTGGTTTTCCTGTGTGCATATCTCGTAATGTCTGGGCAATCGCGGCGGCTTGATCAGGTGTTTCTTCAAAGGGAAAAGCATCCGAAAACATATGATATTCATTTTCATCAATATGGATTGCTTCACCCTTGACTGCCGCCCGTTTAGCATGAATTTCTAATAACTCAGCAGCGACATCATAGGCTTTTTCAGCCGCCTTTTTACGAATCGTATTCCATTGTTCTGTGCCTAAACGATGCAAAGGTGCTTTATCATTAATGCCTGTATAGCGGCTAATTAAATGTAAGGAAGCGACAGGAACATATAATTTATCGCCCTTCGCATATTCCAACATTAGATATTCAGCTTCATAATCACCTGTTTGCAGTGTCTGCATACCTAAGTAACGTCCGATACCATGCTCTTCATGCACCACCGCAGTACCTTCACTCAGATCAGTCAGATTACGAATAATTGCATCACTATCACGGCTTTTCTTACGACGCTTTTGTTCTTGCTTAACCCCAAAAATCAGTGATTCTGGAATAATCGCTAGTTGTTCTTCTTCTAACCACAGCCCTTCTTGCAGGGGAGATAAACTAATAACACGGGGTTGTCCCTGCTTAAGAAAATCTGGCCATGTATCAAGAATATGACAAGGAATCGAATTTTCTTTAAATAAGCCTAATAAATTTTCTCGTCGTCCCGCAGAATGGGCTGTAAACAAAACTTTGGTCTTATTAGTGGCTAAAAATTGTTGTACATATAAGAGCGGGCGTTCACGCTGGTTTTGTATCAATAAGCTCGGTAAGGGTGAAGTTTTAAAGTTATGACTTAAACGGCTATCTTTACATCGTTTTCTGTGTAAGAAAATACTCCGAAAATCATCGAGGCGTTGTCGCAGTTGTGCAGGTGAAAACCAAACTTTATCAGGTGTTAAAACAGGACGCTCAACATCATGACAGCGTTGTTCATAGCGATCTTTAATCATTGCCCAATGTTGATTTAATGCAGTTTCTACCCCTTCATCAATAAATAATAGATGCTTCTGAGGTAAATAATCTAGAAGGCTTGCTGTTTCTTCAAAAAACAAAGGTAGATAATACTCAATACCCACTGGCTTATTATTATTACTGACTTCTTGATAAATTAGGCTATTTTGGGTATTTGAATTAATTTCACAACGATAGTTATGACGAAATAAACGCACACTTTTTTGATCTAAAATAAATTCATGTGATGGTAATAATTCAATTTTATCGAGTTTTTCAATAGTTCGCTGATCTTCAGTGGAAAAGCTACGAATAGTTTCAATTTCATCGTCAAAGAAATCAATCCGATAAGGAACTTTGCTACCCATTGGGAATAAATCCAGTAATGAACCTCGGCTGGCATATTCTCCATGCTCCATAACCTGACTGACAGAGCGATAACCCGATTCTTGTAAATGATCGCGTAATAAGGTTTTATCTAGACAATCCCCTGTATTTAACACCAGTGAATGAGCAGTAATATAGTCAGGAGGGGCAATACGCTGCATTAAAGTGGTAATCGGGACAATCAGCACCGCATGTTGCGTTTGTGGCAATTGATACAGATGTTTGAGACGTTCTGAAATAATATCTTCTAGAGGTGAGAAAAGGTCATAAGGCAAAGTTTCCCAATCAGGGAATATTGATACATCACACTCTGTATTGCTAAAAAAGCGAATATTACTTTCAGCTTGATAAGCCGCGTTCATATCAGCGGTAATTACCAAGCTCACGCCCTTAAATTCAAGTGCGGTTTTAGTGATCAATAAATGTTGTGAACAACCGTGGAGATTACCCCAACGAATACTTTTATTTTTTTCTGGGAAGATAGGTTGTAGTGACTGGGGCATAAGTGATTAATATTATTTTGGGAGTGCAACCAGTCTACAATGTGAACTTAGATCATTCAATCATGATGAGAGTAATCTTTTGATCAGAGGGTTTTCAGCGGTAAAGTCTAGTTTATCGATGCGGCTAATTTTTTTCTTAGCATGATACTTAAGTCGTAGACGTTTTCCACCTAATTTTTTATACACTTTTATAACGTTTCTGACATAACTACGCGTTTCTTTAAAGGGAGGAATACCACGATACTTATCAACATTGCCTTCACCTGCATTATAAGCAGCCAGTGCTAATCTAAGATTACCTTTAAAACGTTTAATAAGATAAGCAATATAACGTGTTCCCCCACGAATATTCTGATGTGTGCTATGGCGATTTTTAACTCCCCAGCGTTTGCCTGTTTTAGGCATAAGTTGCATTAAACCCTGTGCGCCCTTGTATGAGCGTGCTTTAACTTTAAAGCAAGATTCACTCGTGATAATAGCGGTAATAATACGATGATCTACGCCATACTTTTTGGCGTAACGTTTGATAATGTGCTGATGCTTTACGGCTTTCTTTTTAATAATCGATACATCAAGTGTTGCACAGGATTGACCAGCTTGCGCTGTTGCGCTTATCGCTAGTCCTAAAATTAAGCTTAATACTAATCCAGTAAAATGTTTCATATCTATATCCAAGGTTGAAACTATTGTCTTTTTCGACAATTTGTAATTAATTGAACCTGATCACCGTGTTACTTATCATGATCAAGGGCAAGTAAGTTTTCATAACTCTAGTTCAGCAAGAGGTTCTTTGCTCTGTTCAGTTCTACTTATACGCACTATAGACTGATAAGAAAAATTCCTAGCTATATAAGCAACTTCATATATTAGTAAGTCCTTATAAAAGCGAGATGAAAAGTGTAATGGACTGGAATATTTAGGCAAATATGCGTTAAGTTATTGTTTTTTTATACGGATAAATACCACTTTTTCTTTAATGGAATTAAAAAAAAAGATGAATATTTATTTTAATGCTTTAAAACTAAGCATAAAAATTGTTATTTTTGTTTATTAGTTATAAGTTTATTTTATATTTATATAAAACAACGACTATGGACTAAAGTCCATAGTTTCAGGTTACGACTGAAAGTCGCAGTTTCGGCTAAAGCCGACTAGAAGCTATCTGTCTAAAAGACAGTTTAAAGTTGACTTAAAGTCAGTCGATACTAAAATTATCATCATTATGGTT
>WFRR01000174.1 GCA_015486375.1 Thiotrichaceae bacterium | reverse complement strand
TGTATCTGCTGATTCTTTTCTGGGTGATCCGTAAAGCTAAAGGCTCAAAACACGCTCGAACAATGCAAGCAAATGATCTGTGGATTATCTTGGCATTGGGTTTTATGGGCTATTACTTAGCTTCTTTTTTGGATTTTGAGGGCTTAAACCATATTAGCGCACAGTTAGAACGTTTAATTTTATTTACTTATCCTGTGATGGTCGCTTTACTCAATTGGGCAATTTTCTCTGAAAAAATCACTAAACCGATCTGGTTTGCATTAGCGTCAACTTATCTTGGGGTGATGTTTTTGTATTTATATGAAAGTAGTGCCGCACAGGGATCAGTCGTGCTAGGAACAAGTCTTGTTGCCTTAGCCGCTTTGAGTTTTTCAATTTATGTGATTTTTAGCAAAGACTGTATCCAGCGTTTGGGTAGTTTGTTTTTTACCAGTGTGGCGATGTTATCCTCGACTGCTTTTGTCTTTATTCACTTCTTATTAGGACATAAAATCAGTGATTTACATGTCAGCGCACCTATTTGGCTATATGCCTCTTTACTCGGTATTGTCAGCACATTAATTCCAAGCTTTATGGTTAGTGAAGCCATTGCCCGTATTGGCGGTACTAAAACCAGCATTGCAGGTTCAATTGGACCTGTGTTTACGGTTCTGCTTGCCGTCATGATATTAGGTGAGGATTTTAGTTGGTCACATCTATTAGGCATAAGCTTAGTCGTTATCGGTGTTTTGGCACTGGCAACTAATAAGACTTAATAATAAACTTTAACATATTGATATTTAAAATTAATATAAGCACTCATTGTTTAAATCCAATATTAAAAAAACTCGACCCGCATTAAGGCAAAGTCACTGATTATTTAATCAGCTCGACTTGCACAGATTTAAAACTGGGAGATTTACTGCGTGGATCACAGTCTATTGGCACAAGGATATTCGCTTCTGGGAAATAGGTTAATAAATTTCCTGCGGCAATATCACAACAGCAGACTTTAAGATCAACCATACTGCCTGTATTATTTTTTAGTGTGACGCGACTTTGTTTGCTCAAACCTTCGCGGCGCATATCATGGGCATTCATTAGTACCACCCAACGTTCGGTTTGTTTACGATAAATATCTTCTTCTTCATAAATAATCGTATTGAATTGTCCTTCACTACGAATTGTACTCATCTGGTAAATATGTTGTTTATTGTGCTGGGTGGCAGGAATGGCAATCACTTGAAATTGTGCTTTACCGCTCGGCGTTGGAAATTGTGTATTGTGAAGCGTGCGCCCTTGTACTTGAAATTCAGTCCGATCTTTATCGGCTTGACGGATTGCCTCAAAACCTGGAATGGTTTTAGCAATCGCGGTACGAATATTGGCATAGTGTGAAAAAATAGAAAAATCAAATACACGCTTAGGAATAAGCTGACTAGCAAGTTGAGTAATAATATCCGCTTCAGAGCGTAGCTTAGGAAAGCGTTTAATTCCCCCGTCACTAATACGCACATAATTAAACATCGATTCTTGTGTCGTCGCTTGCTTCTCTTCATCACGAACAGCAATCGGCAAAATTAGCACTTCTCCATCGCTTGCATAAACATGTCCTTTATTTAAGGTCGGGTGGAGATGAACTTTAAAGGCGACTTTATTTAAGGCGGCTTCGGTAAAATGTGGATCAGGACTAGCAGCAAATAGATTACCGCCCAATAGCAAAGCAAAATCCATTTTATGATGATGAGCAGCGTGTAGGCAAGCCAGTGTATCTAAGCCCTTGGATTTAGGGATTGGAATACCTAAATGGGTTTCGATATTTTTTAACACTGCTGCCTTAAGTTCAGGTACAACCCCAACTGAGCCCACCCCTTGTACATTACTATGTCCCCGTAAAGGCAATAAGCCTGCACCTTGTTTACCGATCATGCCGCCCATTAAGGCAAGATTGGCAATGGATTCGATATTTTCTACCCCGTGTAAATGTTGTGTAACCCCCATCCCCCATGCAAATACGGCTTGCTTAGCCTGTTGATAGATGTCAGCAACTTGTTCTAGTAATTTTTGCTTGAGTCCAGACTGTGTCGTGATTTCATCCCAACTAGTCGCCTGAAGATCTTCTGCATACTGAGCAAAGCCTTGTGTAGATTGTTTAATAAAATCGTGCTGCTGTCCATTAGCGTCTAAATAGGCTTTAGCAATGCCTTTAAGTACCGCAATATCTGCACCAATATTCGGTTGTAGATATACAGAAGCTACTTCTGAACCCCCACCTAACATAGAGCGTACATCACTGGGTAAAGTGAAATTAACTAAGCCCGCTTCTTTAACAGGATTAATGACAATAACTTGTCCCCCACGACGACGACAAGCGACTAACTCTTTAATAAAACGCGGGTGGTTCGAGGCAGGGTTTGCACCAATAACAAAAATCAAATCACTTTGTTTTAGGTCATGTAGTTGCAAGGTCGCTGTACCTGTACCAATTGTATTGTTTAGTCCAACCCCCGAAGCCTGATGACAATAGTAGGAGCAATTATTGACATGATTACTGCCCCATGCCCGCACAAATAGCTGCAATAGAAAAGCGGCTTCATTAGAGGAACGCCCTGAACTATAGAAAAAACTGCGTTGTGGGTCGCTTTGCTGAAAACGCTGTAGGAGTTTATCTAAAGCCGCATCCATTGTTAGGGTGCTGTAATGCGAATCTCCCGCTTGCTTATACAAAGGTTGAGTAATCCGCCCCAGTTGTTCTAATTCTCGTCCACTCAATTGTTTTAATTGCTCAATACTATTTTGTTCAAATACAGAGGTTGGAATGGCAGCTTGTAAATCCGTTAGTTGAGCTTGTAGATTTTTCTTACAAAATTCTGGAAATTGTCCTGCTTCATTTCGCATTCCGCCTTTTTGCCGCCCTGTCCCAAATGCACAGCTTTTACAGGTATTTTTAGAATGTAATGCTTGTAAAGACGCACTGATGCCTGTGCGACGTGCAATATTAAAGGAGTAACGTAACGCGGCTGTGCCACCAATGGTATCTTTCATTGTTGTGAGTGATTCCTATATTATTAACCTCAGTCAAGTGAAGTATAGAGCGGTGTTAAGCTCGTTTGGCAACAACATGCAGAACCTGCTGGAAAAATTCCGAAGTGGCTCATTAACCAATTATTACTGAATGTTCCTTATGCGACATTGGAAAATTTACGCAAACAGGTGAAATTGAAGAAATATCAAAGTGCAAAAATTACATTGGATCAAAAAGATTAAATTCCCCATCTCTCTGTGTGTACTGTGTGATACCCCGACAGCCTCAGCATTTTCACTTTGTCATGCTTGTATACTGGAGCTGCCTTATAACCATCATGCTTGTCCACAATGTGGTGTAAGTATAGAGCCAGCATCTTCTGGGGCTGAAGCGATTGCAACAAGTTTATGTGAAAACTGTCAAATTGCACCACCTTTGTATAACGAAACTTTATCACCGTTTATTTATACAGCAGCAATTCGTTATTTGATTATTGGTCTAAAATTTAATAAACAATTGCTCTATGCACACCTGCTGGGTACGTTGCTCGCGGATGCGGTTCAAGACCATTATTCGTCGCAAGATTTACCTGACTTCCTACTGCCTGTTCCGTTACATAAACATCGGGTGCGACGACGAGGTTTTAATCAAAGTGTCGAAATTAGCCGTGTAGTGTCACAACGTTTACAGATTCCTATTCTATCTAGACATTTGATTAAGACACATGCCACCGCTCCTCAAGCAGAATTATCGGCACAACAACGCCAAGAAAATTTACGTGATAGTTTCCAGATAAGCGATAAAATTCCTAATGCCCGTATTGCAATTATTGATGATGTTATCACCACAGGTAGCACGATGAATGAAGTGACAAAAATTGTACAAAAATCGGGCATAAAAAAATCAATTTATGCGTGGTCATGCGCCCGAACGCGCCAGTAACGACTATACTTAGTAACGGCTATTCGTATTATCAGCAAGATAATCAAAAAATACTATTTACCACTCTAAACCTTACAACTAAATCCCCTCCCATAGGAAACACATTTGATGAATGACCGTGTCAATCAAACCTCTCTTAACCCCAATGAAGGCAGTCTCGAAGCAACTCGCAATAATGAAACACAGCAAGCTAATCAGCAAAGCGAAGTAATAAAAAAAAACGCACTAAAAAAAATAAAAAATTCCAGTAAAACGACCCTTAAGAAAAGAGCATTAGAAAAAAAGCTTAAACCCTATCAAGCGGAACTGATCCGTATGCAGCAATACCTTGAAAAAAATAATAAACGCATGATTATTTTGTTTGAAGGGCGAGATGCATCAGGCAAAGGCGGCACGATTCGGCGTGTGACCCGCTATATGAATGAAAAAAATTACCGTGTGGTTGCCTTAGGAAAACCGACAGATCGACAACGCAGTCAGTGGTTTTACCAGAAATATGTAGAGCAATTTCCACATGGTGGCGAAGTAGTTTTATTTGATCGTAGTTGGTATAACCGCGCAATGGTTGAACCTGTGTTTGGTTTTTGTACGGAAAGGGAGTACAAAAATTTTATCAAGGGTGTGAAAGGTTTTGAAAAAGATTTAGTTCGTCAAGGCACTATATTGGTTAAATTGTACTTTAGTGTCACCAAAAAAGAGCAGGCTAAACGCTTTGATCGCCGTAAAAATGATCCACTCAGACAATGGAAGTTAAGTGAAGTCGATATACAAGCACAAGAGCGTTGGGATGATTTTACTACTAAGAAGTATGAAATGTTCCGTCATACTCATACGAGCCGTACGCCGTGGACTGTGATACGTTCTAACAATAAACATTTAGCTCGCCTAAATGCGATGAAGTCTATTTTAAACTCCGTGCCGTATAAGCGTTTTAATCCTGATCTCAATTTTGTGCCTGATCATAAGGTGGTTATTTCAGGTTCGAGAGAAGTTGAATTGATGGAAGCGGATTTACTGCGAAAAGGTAAATTTATCCGTTAGCGATTTTATCAATAAAGCGATACTATTTACTGCTATTTTTGACACGAAAAAGGAGTAGATAGTTTATGGCAAAAAGTATGACCGCTTTTTCTTACCAAGAAACATCGGGTGAATTTGGGGAATGTATTTGGGAGATACGTTCAGTTAACCATCGTTATTTAGATATTAGTCTCCACTTACCTGAGGTGTTTCGAAGTCAGGAAAATTATTACCAAAAACAAATTAAAGGTAAACTTAAGCGTGGAAAAATTCATGCGACCTTGCGTTTTACCCAAAATAAAAATAATCAAAATAGTATTGATGTTAATCAACCCTTAGCTCGGGCTTTAATCATGGCAAGTCGGCAACTTGAAACTCATATGGAAAATCCTAAGCCGATTACCTCTATTGATGTCTTAAACTGGCCCGGTGTGGCTGAAGAGGTCGAAAGTGATGTTAGTGCAGTGCTTGTGCCTGCAATCACGTTATTGGATACCTGTCTAGACGATCTTATTGCAACTCGTCTTCGAGAAGGTGAGCATCTGAGTCGATTTATTATTCAACGCTGTGATCAAATTGCAGAAGTTGTTGTACAGATTCGTAAACGTCGCCCACAGATATTGGATGCACTGCGGGATAAGTTACTCAAGCGCATCTATGATTTAGATATAACGCCTGATAATAATCGCTTAGAACAAGAGTTAGTCTTATTAGCCCAACGTCTCGATATTGAAGAAGAAATTGATCGCTTAATGGCGCACTTGGATGAAATTAACCGAATTCTAGAAAATGATAAAGTGATGGGTCGTCGTTTGGACTTCTTAATGCAAGAGTTAAATCGAGAAGCCAATACCCTTGCCTCTAAGTCACATGATTCTGTCACAACACAGTTAGCGGTTGAACTTAAGGTCTTAATTGAGCAAATGCGGGAACAGATTCAGAATTTGGAGTGATGACTTGCTTCATTCCCTCAGTAAAATCCGTAATATCGTAAGAAAATTAGCTTGATTCATATTAAATTAGTGCCATATTCGTCTATTATCCCCCTTTTAAAAGACGACTACGGCCATGAGCAAAGATTATTATAAGACACTGGGTGTTGCACGTAATGCGGCAACGGCTGAGATTAAGAAAGCCTATCGCCGCTTAGCTAAGAAATATCATCCTGATGTGAGTAAAGAAGCGAATGCTGAAACACGTTTTAAAGCAGTGAATGAAGCTTACGACACATTAAGTAATAAAAAGAAGCGAGCAGAGTTTGATCAATTTGGTTCAGAAGGACAACAGTATCGACAACATGCAGGGCAACGCGCAGGGGCAGGTTTTAGCGGTGGTGGTTCTTTTGACTCCAGTATTTTTGATAGCATTTTTAATCGTCGGGGCGCTGCGGGGGGTGGCGGTTTTGCACCTAAACCTGCTCAAAATCAGAATGCTACTATTAATGTCAGTTTAGAGGATGTCTTTCAAGGGGCAAATAAACCAATTCATCTTTCTAATGGTCAGAAGCTACAAGTTAAACTGCCTAAAGGGATTGAAGCAGGTAAAAAGATTCGTTTAGCGGGCAAAGGCATTAACGGTGGCGACCTTATCCTGAAAATTGAGATAAATCCGCATAGACGTTTTAAACTGAAAGGTAAGGATATTATTGTTGAATTACCTGTTGCACCTTGGGAAGCTGCCTTAGGCACACGAGTAACAGTTCCAACTTTAGCAGGAAATATTAAACTAACTGTGCCAGCAGGGAGTCAAACAGGGAGAAAAATGCGCTTAAAAGGGCGTGGACTGCCTGGTCAGCCTGCGGGTAATCAATATATTGTGATACAGATTCACACCCCTGCAGCGAGTACAGAAACAGAAAGAAACTATTATAAGGATATGCAAACCCAGTTTGCGGGATGGAATCCCAGAGAAAATATCCATTAATGAGGAAAACACTATGATATTTAATAACCCTTTTCGCTTCGTGCTAGGCAGTTTAGTATTTGCTCTGGCATTATCGAGCCCTGTGCAAGCTAATTTACCCATGAGCATGAATGGTAAAGCCTTGCCTTCACTAGCGAATATGTTAGAGAAATCAACTCCAGCCGTGGTTAATATTGCAACGGAGGGGCATCGACAAGTCAATCAGCGCGTATTTAGTGATCCAGTCTTTGAACACTTCTTTGGTAATGTTCCCACTCAAAAGAAGTCGAAAGGCACAGGTTCAGGGGTGATTATCAATGCTAACAAGGGCTATATTGTGACTAATTATCATGTAATTGCTAAGGCTCAAACCATTATGGTGACCTTAAATGATGGGCGTAAGTCAGTCGCTAAAGTGCTAGGTGCAGACTCTAAAGCCGATCTTGCCGTTATTCAGATTAATGAAAAAGGTTTGATTGCTTTACCATTAGGCAATTCTGATAAGTTACGGGTGGGTGACTTTGCCGTTGCGATTGGTAATCCCTATGGTTTAGGTCAATCTGTCACTTCAGGCATTGTAAGTGCTTTAGGACGTTCTGATTTAGGTATTGAAGATTATGAAGATTTTATTCAAACGGATGCTTCTATTAATCCGGGCAATTCAGGCGGGGCATTAGTCAATCTCAATGGAGCATTAATTGGTATTAATACCGCTATTTTAGGTGGTGATGGTGGCGGTAATGTCGGGATTGGTTTTGCTATTCCTGTCAATATGATGAGCAATATTGTGAATCAATTAATTCGTTATGGTCGGATTGAGCGGGGTCAATTAGGCGTTGTTGTGCATAGTATGGATCCTAAATTAGCGAAAGCACTGGGTGCAAAAGATCATCGGGGTGCAGTCGTTGCTGAAGTTATATACGGTTCGCCTGCGGATCTCTCAGGTGTAAAAGCGGGGGATATTATTACGCATATTAATAATATTAAAGTTAAAGGGGCTAACGATGTGAGAAATAAGGTCGGTGCAATTCGGGTCGGTACACGGGTTAATATTCAAATATTACGTCAAGGCAATAGTAGTACGATTACTGCTGTGATTGGTAAAGAACAAATCAGTCAACGTCGTGTGACTCCTGCTCAAAATCGCCCTTATCGCAATTCCAGTAACCATTCTGTCCCGACTCCTTCTTGGGATCAACATTAAGTAATCAATATGGCGAATCCTCTCTTACAATATTTTTTTCCGACCTTTACGAGTAGCAATGTAGTCACTGCGTTTGATACGCATAAAGGAAAACGTCTGGAAAATCAAGATAACTATTTATTATTAACCCCTAATGGTACGGCTGAATATTTGGAGGATGAATCTCCCCAAAGTATGCAGCAGTCTGATTGGAGTCGGCGTTATTACCGTCTGGCAATTGCAGATGGTATGGGGGGACATAAGGGTGGACGGGCGATTAGTGAAGCACTGATTCAAAAGTTATTGAATTTAAAACCACAAAAAAACCCTGAACAATTGCGACAATCCTTAGAGGATATTCATAGTCAGCTTTGGCGAACCTTTTTTAGCCATGAAGAAAGAAGTTCAGGCACGACCTTAATCATGGCGGATATTTATGAAGGGGGTGATGCAGTCATTGCTAATATTGGTGATAGTCGTGCCTTATTGTGGCGGCAAGAAATAAAACAATGGCAGCAACTCACCTATGATCAAAATTTGGATGAATACGATTGGCGTGACGGTGAGTTAGAAGATAAAGATTATCATCCTGATAGTAAGACGCATCGTTTAGCCCAAGCCGTCGGATATGGCTCGTTTGGTTTGTTAAAAGATAAACAGGGTTTTAAGCCGAATCAACTCAGTAAACAATTACGTTTAGATTTAGCCGAAGATTTGCCGACTGATAAACGTGATCATAGTGATGTATTTAAAATACACTTAAATAAAGGCGATGCGATTTTGCTTGCCAGTGATGGTTTATGGAATGTTGCCACAGATGTTCCACCCTTAGCGATTCCTTCGCCTTCAGAATTGGCACAAGAAAATTTATTGGCACAATTCTTTGAACAAGTCATTCAAAATGGTGGAATGGATAACCTCAGTGCAGTGATGCTATGGAGTAACAGCTAATAGACTATCCAGTGCGATGCCTTCCGCATTTAATACCCGTTGCAAGTGTTTTTTCTGCATGCGTAGACTTAATAAAAACTCGCCTTTTTCTGAAATAGTTTCTTTTTGAATCGCTTCTTCTTGGTATAAGGTCGCTCGTAGCTTACCCATTTGAGGTTTAAGGCATAACACGCCCTCAAAAAGTTGGTCAGCAAAGTAGTGACTTAGCTGTTCTTTGAGTAAATCTAGACCTTGATCCTCTTGTGCAGACACATAAGCTCGCCCGACTAATTTTTCTTCAGCTTCGGCATCGACATAATGTGCTACTTGATCAATGAGATCAATTTTATTCATCACCTCAATTTGAGGGATTTTATCTGCACCAATTTCTCGCAACACTAACTGAACTTGTTGGCGATATAAATCGCGTTGATCATCACTCACGTCAATGACATGCAGTAATAAATCTGCTTCAATAGTTTCTTGCAAGGTGGAACGAAAGGCAGCGACTAAATCATGCGG
>WFRR01000173.1 GCA_015486375.1 Thiotrichaceae bacterium | reverse complement strand
TCTTTTTGGCGAATTTCCATCGCCAGCTTTCCTGCACACATTGCAAATATTCAGCAATGTTTGGGCAGGGCTTTTCTCGTCAAACCAATTTAAAAAAAACGACATCAACGACGCGTCGATTCTAAACTTTTACCGCTATTTAAGCCGATTCTAGCCGCTTATTTTTGTAGCGGGGCTGACAATGGCAAACATCCTGCCATGCTCAGAATGCCTTTGTCAAGCTAAAAATAAAAATTAAATTTCCCCTGTGATGGTCGTCTGTGGTCTGTTTTTTTGTATCATTGTGAACTGTTTTCTGTCGTTGTTTGTGTGTGGTTGTTTCTTTGTAAACTGTTTTTTGTTTTATTGTCGTTTGTCTGTTGTGTATGCCCCAAACTGGGTTTTTCTATCCATTTTGGCTATAAAAACCTAAAGTGGGTTATATCAAGTTGGGTATAAAAACCTAAATTGGGGCTAATCTAAATAGGTATAAAAACCTAAGTTGTGTCTGGTCTAAATGGATAGGAAAGCTTATTGGGACGAATGCACCATTTATTGAATAAGACGGGCGCGGGTAAATCTTCCTTTGACTCTTCCATTTTTAAAGTAGTTAAGTGCTTTAGATAGTGCTTTTGGCTCAATAGCAACATAGCTAAACAAAGGAAATATATTAATTTTGCCGATTTGTTTGCCTGCCAGTCCTGCATCGCCTGTTAACGCGCCTAATAAATCGCCAGGGCGAATTTTATTTTTCTTACCTGAATCAATTTGTAAGGTCACCATTGGGGATTTTAAGCGGTAATGGTTTTGACGATTGAGTCTGTCTAGCGGCTCGGTCGTACAACTTTTATCTTGGTATTCTTCAATGGCAATAATGCGTGCTAACTCAGAATCTGTAAATAAACTCAGTGCCAATCCTGTTTCACCGGCGCGTCCTGTACGACCGATACGGTGTACATAAATTTCAGGATCATGAGGCAATTCATAATTAATCACGGCATATAACGATTTAATATCTAAACCCCGCGCAGCAACATCCGTCGCCACCAGCACGGAGCAACTTTTATTGCTGAATCGCACTAATACTTGATCTCTATCGCGTTGTTCTAGATCCCCATGAATTGCCAAGGCTTCAATGTGATGATCGTTTAAAAATTTAGCCACTTGGTCGCATTGAATTTTAGTATGACAAAACACCACACTATTAGCAGGTTGGTGGTGTTCAAATAGGGTCAGTAAAGCTTCATGACGTTGTTGTTGATTCGTTTGATAAAATAGCTGTTGGATTACATTGGATGCGTGTGTAGATTCCACTTGAATCGTTATGGGGTTTTTCAGAATACTCTGACACATCTTCTTTATTGAATGCGGATAAGTGGCTGAAAATAGAAGGGTTTGACGGGTTTTGGGGGTGTATTGAATAATGTCAGTGATTTCATCATAAAAACCCATATCGAGCATTCGATCAGCTTCATCTAAAACTAAGGTTCTCAAGCCTTTTAACACCAGTGTATTTCGACTTAAGTGATCTTGAATCCGCCCTGGTGTACCCACTACAATATGCGCCCCATATTCCAATGAATCCGCTTGTAAGCGGAGAGGTTTTCCGCCGCATAATGAAACCAGTTTGATATTCGGAATACAACGTGCCAGCCTACGAATCTCATTCGCAACCTGATCGGCAAGTTCGCGGGTTGGACAAATGACCATCGCTTGCACACCAAAAAAACGCGGATTAATCTGCTGCAAAACCCCCAAACCAAAGGCAGCGGTTTTGCCACTGCCTGTTTTAGCTTGAACAATGACATCATTGTTAGCCAATATCGGGGGTAAACTTTCTGCCTGAACAGCCGTCATTTTTTTATAATTCAATGAATCCAGATTAGCGATAAGCGCAGAAGAAAGTGGGAGAGAAGAAAAGCTGTCACTGGACATAATCATCCCATATTTGATAAATTTGGCCAATCATCATATCAGATTGTTCCAAAGCTCCTACGTTACAAAAAGGGTAGGCATGATTTTCACTCTTTGGCTAAGGCTAAGGGCTTTATATTTAACAACATTGAGCGAATTTTTTACAATACTTATTGACTATTAAACAATAGCTAAAAGCTATCATACCTTTGGATAAGATGATAAATTATTGAAATTACTTCCATTTAAATAAATACACACATTAAAGAGAAACTAGATTGAATAATAAAAAGATTCTGATTACAGGTGCATCAGGTCAATTAGGCTATGAATTGCAATGCAGCATACCCAGTGACTATCGTGTTTTTGCTTGTGATGCAGAGGTATTAGATATTACCCATACACAGAAAATTCAAAAAATTATCGACGCACAACAGCCTGATATTATTATCAATGCTGCGGCCTATACTGCTGTGGATAAGGCCGAAATGGAAGCTGATTTAGCTTGGAAAGTCAATCATATGGGTGCAAAAAACTTAGCTAAAGTTGCAACTCAGCACAGTATTCAATTGGTACAAATTTCTACCGATTTTGTTTTTGATGGTCGGCAAAGTTCTCCCTATTTAGCAGAACCTTATTTATCTAAACCATTAAGTGTTTATGGGCAAAGTAAATTGGCAGGAGAGCAAGCTGTATTGGAATATGCCCCAAATAGTTTACTTATTCGTACCGCATGGCTCTATTCTAGCCACGGTAATAATTTTGTTAAATCCATGTTAAATTTTATGCAAACGCGTGAATCACTGGGTATTATCTCGGATCAAATAGGCACTCCCACTTGGGCAAATACGCTTGCAGTGACTATTTGGCAATTGCTTGAAAAAGGCAGCACAGGAATTTATCACTGTTCAGATAATGGGGTCGCCAGTTGGTATGATTTTGCTATTGCGATTCAGACACTAGCCTTACAACATGGCTTACTTAAGCAAAATATTCCCATAAAAGCCATTCAAACCCGAGACTATCCCACTCCTGCTGTGCGTCCTGCTTATAGCCTTATGGATAAAACCAAGACTGAATCTAGTTTAGGAATAACACTGCCTCATTGGCAAACCAGTCTAAGTAAAATGCTACAATCAATAAAAAGTCTATAATATTTGGGAAAAAATTAATAATGACAACTTACCAAGCAAAAAATCTTCTTGTCACAGGGGGTGCAGGTTTTATTGGCACTAACTTTGTCTATTACTGGTTAGCACAATACCCTGATGCTAAAGTCGTTGTTCTAGATGCACTTACTTATGCAGGCAATCAAGCTAATCTTAATCCACTTAATGACAACCCCAACTATATTTTTAGTCACGGTAATATTTTAGATCAAGCATTGGTAGAAAATTTACTACGCCAATATGAGATTAATACTGTCGTTCACTTTGCCGCAGAATCGCATGTGGATCGTTCTATTTATAGACCAGATGCGTTTTTTAAAAGTAATATTGATGGTACACATTCACTTTTAAAAGCAGCAAAAAAAGTCTGGATGGATGAAGGGCATTTACCTACGAACCACCGTTTTCATCATGTCTCTACTGATGAAGTTTATGGCACATTAAGTGATACTGATCCTGCCTTTACTGAACTCACCGCTTATGCCCCGACTTCGCCTTATGCTGCTAGCAAAGCTTGTTCAGATCATATTGTACGTTCTTATCAACATACTTATGGACTACAAATTAGTATTAGCAATTGTTCCAATAATTATGGCCCGTGGCAGTACCCTGAAAAATTAATCCCCTTAACCATTTCTAATCTAAAAGCATCCAAAGCTATTCCTATTTATGGCGATGGTTTACAGATTCGGGATTGGCTCTATGTTGATGATCATAATCGGGGTATTGAGTTAATTTTAAATCAGGG
The DNA here is from genome assembly GCA_015486375.1 of Thiotrichaceae bacterium. Classification (GTDB taxonomy): domain Bacteria; phylum Pseudomonadota; class Gammaproteobacteria; order Thiotrichales; family Thiotrichaceae; genus S015-18. The sequence goes on along the minus strand of WFRR01000173.1, from coordinate 40,727 downwards.
ACGGGCAGGTGAGACTTATAATTTAGGCGGTAATAACGAACAAACGAATATTAGTTTAGTACGTTTATTATGTGCGGCGATGGATGAAGCTTTTCCTAATAATGCTCCCCATGAGCGTCATATTACTTATGTTAATGATCGTCCTGGTCATGATCGTCGTTATGCAGTCGATACGACAAAAGTAACACAAGAGTTAGCTTATCAACCGCAAGAAACCTATGAATCAGGTATTCAGAAAACGCTAGAGTGGTATTTAAGTATGATGGGAAAATGGCAAATTAATGCCAGTTTATTTGGTCAGCACTAATATTTTTTTCAGAACATACTATTGTACTATGATATAGCAACATATAATTCATACACCAACGGAATAATAGGAGACTATCGCAGTGGACTGTAAAATTTGCGGTAATAAAAATAATAATCGTCACCATCAACCTAAAGAGATGATGTTGGGTATTCGTGATACACATGATTATTTGGAGTGTAGCGAATGTGGCTGTTTACAGATTGACACCTTACCCGATCATTTAGCTGAATATTATCCCGATAATTATTACTCCTATCATAAGAATGAATATCAACATCCTGTAAAGAAGCAGTTGATCCAGCTTCGTAATAAATTCGCTGTCACAGGACAATGTATATTAGGACAATTGATTTCCATTATTTACCCTGAATCCAAATTAGCAACATTGCAACGTCTTAAAATTACTAAACAATCTCGTATTATGGATGTTGGTTGCGGGGCAGGTAATTTATTACATTCCTTAGCAGAGATTGGTTTTAAACAGCTTTTGGGTATTGATCCTTTTAATCAAAAGGATATTGTCTATGACAATGGTTTAAAGATAAAAAAACAGTCAATCCATGAAGCTAAAGGTCAGTGGGATGTGATTATGTTCCATCACTCCTTTGAACATGTTTATGATCAACACGAAGTACTAGATAAGATTCATAGTTTACTAACACAGGAGGGTTGTTGTCTTATTCGTATACCGACGGTTTCATCCTATGCTTGGGTACATTACGGCTTAGATTGGGTGCAGTTAGATGCCCCGCGTCACCTATTTTTACACTCTATTAAAAGTATGCAGTATCTAGCCGAACAACATGGATTCACATTGGAACACATACATTATGATTCCAATGCTCTGCAATTTTGGGGGAGTGAACAGTATCAGCAAGATATTCCGCTCCGTGATCCTCGATCTTATGCGGATAATAAAGAAAATAGCCCTTTTACAGAAAAGCAAATCCAAGACTTTGAGAAACGAGCCAAAGAACTCAATGCTCATCAGCAAGGTGATCAAGCTGCATTTTATTTACGTAAAAAGTAGAATCTTGATTATTGGTACTATAACTATCAAATACAGGATAGAAATATGTTAAAAACAAAAACTTATATCATTCTAGCAATCGTTATTTCTATATTATTTTTTGCAGCCTTTATCTTTTTTAAAGAGGACAACCTAAAGCAAGAGACAAAAGAACAGATAACGAAAGTAACCAATCAACAAGAAGTAAAAACTGACAACAACATCAATATTCCAGAATCTGAAAAGCCAGTAAAAGAATTAAGTGAAAAAATAAATGTTATGGCGACCCAGTGGGAAAAAATGCACAATGACACAGAATTAGATTACGAAAGTATACAAAGCTGGATACCTGAAAGTGGTATTAGGGGTCGCTATCAAATAGCCAAGAAAGTAATCAGCATCGCAATGCTTGAAAGTATCGTCGGAGAAAAAGTATTCTTGAACGAAACGCATAAGCAGGGAATTAGCTATACCAATGCAACAGAGTTTGGTCACTATAATCCTAATTTTTTATTGAAAACTCATAAAATCTTGGCACAGATTTTCGGCAATAAAGCACTCATTGCTAATATTCAACCATTTTATGATAATGAGTTAAAACAATATCTAAGAACCTTTTTCTTAAGTTATAAACCTGCTGCTAATAAGCAAACAGTGATAAATGGATATTTATCTGCTATTGATAAAACAGCACCCTCATCTAGTGCAGCTTCAAGTTTTATATCACAAAAAACTTCGTCCAATATTCCTCCCAGTCTTTTTTTACAGGAATCGTTTAGAAATTTTTCTGATTCGATGGAAACGCAAGGTTATGATGTATATGAAACCGCTGTCTGTTCTGGATTTTGGATTAGACGATCAATTGATGGTACGGAAGATAAGTTCTTTCAACTATTAATGCTAGTTCTCAATACTTTCGATGTAGACTTTGTAAAAGATCAATAATTTCAGCTAAATAAAGCGTTAATAAAAAAACATGTCAAAAAAAATACTCGCTATTTCTTCCCCAGGGGGACACTGGATACAGTTAAATAAAATTTGTGATGGTCTGCAACAACATCAATCACATAAGATTATTTATGCTGTCCCTGCTGTACGTTTTAAATCTAAAGCAGATAAAAAACACTATAATATTATTGATGTAAGTGCTGATAATAAGTGGAAACTATTACCTTGTGCCTTACAAATTTTCTATATCTTACTGAAAGAACGTCCTGATACCATTATTTCTACAGGTGCAGCTCCAGGGGTATTAGCCATGTTTCTGGCTAAGGTATTACGAATTAATACGATTTGGGTAGACAGTATTGCCAATGTCAAACAGATTTCTCGCTCTGGACGTATGATTAAAAAGCATGTGAATGTTTTTCTCACTCAGTGGCAGGATTTAGAGGATGATATTGCTCAACATCAAGGGGCAATTTTATGATTTTTGTTGCCGTGGGAACACAATTTCCTTTTGATCGCTTAATTAAAAATGTCGATCAATGGTTAAAAACTCATCCGAATGAAACCGCTTTTGCACAAATTGCTGAAACGGACTATCAACCAAAGCGGATGCAATGGGAGCAATTTATGGATGCTGAGACCTACCAACAAAAAATTGCTCAAGCGTCTGTTATTGTTTCTCATGCAGGTATGGGCAATATTATTACTGCCTGTGAACAACAAATTCCCATTATTGTGATGAATCGACAATATCAATTAGGTGAACACCGTAATGATCACCAAGCGGATGGACTTAAATGGATGTCAAAGCTCACAGGGGTTTATGCTGCTCCAAGCAGTAAAGAATTATTTCATTATTTAGCGCAATATCAGTCATTAGAACGACCCCAATTCTCAAAAAATAATCGCCGTGATTCACTCATTAATTTTATTGAGACTCAGCTTTAAATGACTTGATTACGCTTCAAATAGTCATTTTGTATCATCTAACGTATAAAAAATGGTAAAGGCAACTTAGGTAAGTTCACGCCTTGATTAGCTTCAGTCAACTTATTGCTAATTAATTTTTTAAGTGGAAAAGCATTATTGGCAAGATGCAACATAGCTTTTCTCGCTAATTTTGCAGGTAGCGTTTCACTAGTGAACAAGGTCACAATGCCATTTGTACCATGATACAAAGGACGGGTGTTTTGTTGATGTAAGAAGTTATAGTGTTTTAATATCCGTTGAGAGGCAATATCTTTGCCACGCGTGGCAGCATCTTTTATAGCAGTGGCAAGAATATGTTGCCCTTGTAAGCCTAAATTAAAACCATGTGCAGTGACAGGGTGCATACCGACAGAAGCATCCCCAATGACAGCAAAACGATTAGCATAAAAACGATCCGCATGAATGGCAATAAGCGGGTAGGAATAACGTTTATCGAGTAAGGTCATTTTACCTAAACGATTCTGAAAATGATGTTCTATATCACGATTAAAACTTTCATCACTCATATTCATCAGTGTATTGGCAGCACTGGATGACATCGTAATGACCACAGAAGAAACACGATTATTCATGGGCAAAATAGCCATCGTGCGACCATAATAGAAACATTCATAGGCGGTTTCTTTATGGGGTAATTCATGTTGCATTCGACATACAATTGCTGTGCGAGAAAAATCGCGCATTTGGCAAGGAATACCCATTTTGCGCCGAGTCGCTGAAAAGCGACTGTCCGCAGCAACCACTAACTGAGCGGTAACCATTTCTGCTGTAGAAATGGTATTAGCATCTGTACTTTTCATATAGCTGACAAAAGCAGTTTCAGCATCTGTATTAACATCTTCAACTGTCACATCGGTCAGAATTTCAATATTATCAAGATCCACAACTTCATTATAAATCGCTTGGCGAATTTGGTAATTGGGAACAAGATAACCTAGTGCATCCACTTTGGCTTTTTTATGATCAAAATTGAGGGAATAAGGCGAATCACCATTGACAACACTGGCATACTGAATCGGAGAAATGACTTCTTGGGGTAATGCTTGCCATGTCTTTTGCTCAGTCATTATTTTTAATGATAAATGTGTCAGTGCAATTTCCCGTCCATCGGGCGCAGGCTTAGCGATTTTTTCTAAGGGAGATTTTTCGAGTACTAAGACCTGTAATTTTGTATCTTTAAACGAACGGGCAAAGCTCAAGCCAGCAGGACCTGCACCAATAATAATAATATCGTAATTTTTCATAATGAATTGTATCTGAGCAATGTTAATTTTCAATAGGAACTATTGTTTCATCTTTTGCGCTTGTGTGTCATTTTTTATCTGAGATGGTTACAGCACTTATCAGATTTGATCACCTCTACTATATCTTCTAAACTTATCAGGCTCTCTTTAATCGTGATCCTCACATGAAGCCACGCTATATTATTTTACAGGTTGCTGTTCCACGTCCTATTTATTACAGCCTAAGTTATCGCAGTTCGGACTTAAGCATTCAAGCAGGTTGTCGAGTTCAAGTTCCTCTCGGTCATACAGAAGTCACAGGGGTTGTTATGGCAGTACAATCTGAATCTGATCAGTCTAAGCCACCACAAACACTTAAAAATATTATTCGTGTTATTGACTCTGAGCCTATTTTTGAACCGAGCTTATTAGCGATATTACTATGGTGTAATCGCTATTATCATACTGCAATTGGTGATATTGTTTTTACCGCTGTGCCGCTCGCTTTACGCAAAACCCGTCAAGTACCCCCGACTACCATTTGGCAATCCAGCTCATCACAACAAGCTAAAGATATTGGTAGATTGAATCGGGCTAAAAAACAAAAACTACTGATTACTACCTTGCTAGAAACCCCTGTTGTGTCTGAACAACAATGTAAACAATTATTAGGGGCAAGTTATCGTACGATATTAAAAGCCCTAAAAGAAAAAGGCTGGATTCAGTCTTCGGAAATATCTCCTTATCAATGTTTTACCCCGAGTAAAGAGGTTAAAATTGTTGCGCCACTAACGCTCACCGATGAGCAAAGTGATGCCGTACAACGGTTTGAAGATGAAGCCAAACAAGCTTGTCCAAAGCCGATTTTATTACATGGCATTACAGGCAGTGGTAAAACAGAAGTGTATTTACGCATGATTACCGCTGCCATTAAGGCGGGTCAGCAAGCTTTGATTCTTGTTCCAGAAATTGGTTTAACCACACAACTGATTGATCGGTTTCAACGTTTTTTTCCGCAACAAAGCGTGGTGAGTTTAAATTCTGCCATTGCACGGATGACGCGTTTATCACATTGGGTCGCACTTAAATCAGGTGAAGCTAATATTATTATTGGCACACGTTCGGCCGTCTTTGCTTCATTTAAACAACTCGGTGTCATTATTATTGATGAGGAACATGACCTTTCCTTTAAACAACATGAAGGCTTTCGTTATCATGCGCGGGATATTGCGGTAAAACGGGCGTACGATTTAAAAATCCCTATTGTATTAGGCTCAGCAACCCCTGCTTTAGAAACCCTGCATAATAGTCAATCGGGTAAATATCACTATGTGCATTTAAGTCGTCGTCCAGGTGCAAGATCTTCTCCCATCATCACAGTACAAAGTACTTTAGGTTCACCCTTGAAGGCAGGTTTATCGACTCCGCTATTACAACAAATCCAACAACGTCTAGATAAGAACCAACAAGTCATGTTGTTTTTGAATCGACGTGGTTTTGCACCCACATTACTCTGTCAAAATTGCGGCTGGCATTCACAATGTCGTGATTGTGATAGCAATATGACCTTACATGCTAAAGATCAAAAAGTGCGATGTCATCACTGTGGTTATGAAGAACATGTCATTACATCTTGTCCTAACTGTCAATCAAGACAACTAGATACACAAGGGCAAGGTACAGAACGGGTTGAAATTGCTTTACAAGGACATTTTCCTGATACAACAATTATTCGTATTGATCGTGATACGATTCGTAAAAAAGGGGAAATGGATCATAAGTTACAGCATATCCGTGCAGGTAAGGCGGCTATTTTGCTTGGCACACAAATGCTCGCCAAAGGGCATGATTTCCCTTTAGTTACCTTAGTGGGGATTTTAGATATTGATCGCTCTTTATATAGTACCGATTTTCGTTCTCCCGAACGGCTTGCACAACTAATTATACAAGTATCAGGACGCTCTGGACGGGGTAAACACAAAGGTCGAGTGATTTTACAAACCAGTCAACCAGACCATCCCCTATTAGTGACTTTACTCAGTGAAGGCTATTTAAGTTTCGCTAATGCATTATTGGCAGAACGAAAACTATGGAATTTACCGCCCTATAGTTATCAAGCACTCATCCGCGCTGAAAGTCTTAAGCAACCGAATGCCTTACAGTTCTTAGAAAGGGTTTTAATGTATTTTAAGGAAATTGAAGGCTTGACATTAATGGGACCAATGCCCTCCCTAATGGAGCGAAGAGCAAAATGGTATCGGGCGCAATTGTTACTAACCTCAACGCAACGTAGCGTTTTACACCATGCGATTAAACAGCAATTAGAAACGATTGGAAAAATTCGTAAGGGCGGACAATTACGCTGGAGTATTGATATTGATCCGCTGGATACTTAGATTTTAGCGTGCATAGTTCATCAAACGGCTCGCAATTTGTTTAGGGTCAAAACCCTTTCTGAAAGGAATATCAATACTTGCAGGTGCGGTTGCAAAATCTTCAAAAAAGGCTTTCTTATGACGATTAGGGATGCTATCTGGTTGTAATAATTCACGTTTAATATTTCCTTTCATGATTAAATGTGATTTTTGGATTAAAGGAATTTCTTTTTGGGTTTGAATTAAACTTAAGCCTGTATAGTGAACTGTTGTTTTTACATCACGACAGAGACGTTCTTTTTCACCCGTCATATCTTCAAGCCCAAAATCCATACACTCATTATTAAAGTAGACTAACTTATCCGCTGACATTTCAGTTTTATGTGCTTTGATCGCAGATTTAAAAAATATTTGATCATTAGTATTACTCGCATAGGGTGAGGTTGCCAGAGGACGAATATCTTTAGCAGGTGCAGTAATCATTGCATTGTTATTGCTTTTACCTGCACATAGTTTTACAACTTGAGCATGAGTAAAGCCACTTTTTAAATAGTGATCAACCTCATTTTTACTACATGCATTAGCAGAAATAGAGGCAACGGAAAATAATAAACCAAGCGCAAGAACAGGAAGTTTCATAATTATTATCTCAAATGGAAAGGGCGTTTATAATACAAAAAACTGTAGTATGACCCTTGTTTTTTTGTCATACTTTATTAGGATAATTGAGTTAATTTTAACCAAAAGTGAGAATTTTGTCGTTTTTCGGGAACTTTTTGTCAATGAATAAAAGATAAAAGGCTATATCGGGTAAATAAACGTTGCATATTTGCCACAATACTACTATTGTCCTTTACATTATTTGACTTTATCAGCCTGTTTAATTTTTTGATAAAGTGTTTTGATTAAATAGAGATGCAGTACTTGAGAAAGTAACTCACTAATAATAACACTGTGTCTTATTTACTACTTTTAGGCCAAACAATTTAGAGTATATCGTTATGAAAAAAACATTAATCGTAGCTGCAATCGCTACCACCCTTGCTGCACCTGCAATTGCAACTGCCGACACTAAAATTTATGGTAACTTCCGTGCCTCTTTAACTACTGGTGATCTTAACGGTGCAGATAATTCTGCTAAAGTTGAAAACAATGCTTCTCGTCTTGGAATCAAAGGCGCAATTGGCAATGATAATCTAAAAGGTATTTACCATTTACAAATGGGTGCAAATAACGATGCAGGGGGTGAAGCACTGAGTAGTCGTTTCTACTTTGCAGGTCTAAAAGGCGGTTTTGGTAAAGTAATCTATGGTCGTTTATCTACACCTTACAAAATGGCAGGCGTTAAACAAGATCCTTTCTATGATACAAGTGCAGGTACTAGCAATAGTGGTTCTAACCACGGTTACTCAAGCCTAAATAATGGCTTCACTAGTAACACAATTGCATACTACTCACCGACTATCGGTAGTGGTATTTCTTTCAATGCTTCTATTACAATTGATGATGCAGCGACAGATGATCATGACTATGGTGTTGGTGTTCAGTATGCAAACAAAAACTTCAAAGTAGGTGTCGCACACTTAGAATTAGGTGATACCCCTGTCATCGCTGCAAACGGTGGTGCTGAAAGTGCAACTCGCATTTATGCTTCAGCAAAAGTGGGCGCAGCAGGTACAGTTGCTGCCTCATTAGAAAGTGTTGATTTTGGTGGTGCAGATAATGCTAAATTCACTCACGTCAATGGTACATACAAAGTTAGCCCTAAAGTGAAATTAGCCGCTTCAGTTAGTAATGTTTCTGATGGTCTAGCAGGTGCAGGTCGTAATAGTGATAGTGATGGTGCGGCGGTAGGTGTTTTCTATAATGTATTAGAAAATACCACGCTAAGCGCAATGTACACATCGGTTGATTATTCTGATGATACAGTTGCTGATCGTGATGGTGTTGCATTTGGTGTTGTACAAAAATTCTAATCACAGCCTTTGCTAATGATTTAGAAAAGGGAAGATCGTATTGACTATCTAAAAATGATAGAAATGGGATCTTTCTTAATAAAAAAATATCAAGATAAGAAATTTAGATAGAATTAGAGCACTATCTAGAGTCTTGGTTGGTTTAGAACTGTTCTTTTGAGAGCAAAGAATAGTCGGCTTTTAGAGAGATTAAGTTACCTTAATCTCTCTTTTTTTTGCATTTAAAATATTCAACAATAATTCCACCTATTTTGCACTAATAAGTTTAAAAACCTGAGATATATCAAGAGTTCCTCTATCTTATTTGTTCATTATTTGATGTCACTATATTCTACCACTCAACCCATTATTATTTTTTAGAGAGTGACTTATATGTTTGATTTTAAATTTAGATTTCCTATGTTATTAGTATGGGGATTGGTCGCATGGGCGTGGTTTAGCTTTTTTTCTGTCGTTTTATTTTAGTAATTTTAAATGGATTAACCGTCAACTACCCCTGAATAAAAAATCAGATCAATCAAACACTACTGCCTGACTAAAACGCTGTCCATTCTGATCTTTATTAGATAACTGCGGTAGGGTGTTATTAACGAGAGGCCATTGAATATTTAGTTCAGGATCATTCCAAACAATACATTGTTCTGATTCAGGGTTATACAAGTCGGTACATTTATATTGAAAATCAGCACTATCACTGATCACATAGAAACCATGTGCAAAGTAGGGTGGCACCCATAGCATCCGTTGATTGTCTGCACTGAGTTCGACTCCAACATATTGCCCAAAGGTCGAGGAAGAACGGCGTATATCAACGGCGACATCATAGACACAACCTGAGCTAACACGGACTAATTTACCTTGGGTTTGCTGTATTTGATAGTGTAAGCCGCGTAAAATTCCCTGTTGTGAGCGACTATGATTATCTTGTACAAAGGTTATATCTAAGCCCAAATCAGCAAAGGTATTCGCATTCCATGTTTCCATAAAGAAGCCACGTTGATCACCGAATACACTTGGTTCAATAATCTTAACGTCTGCAATTGCAGTATCAATAATTTTCATAAATTTTTACTGCTAATGCTTATATATTAATGATATTGGTAAGATATTGCCCATAGCCACTTTTCTTAAGCGGTTCTGCTAAGGCTAATAATTGTTCGGTATTAATGTATTGCATACGCCATGCAATTTCTTCAGGGCTAGCAATCTTCAAGCCTTGGCGATCTTCGATAATACGCACGTAATTAGCCGCATCGAGTAAAGAGGCATGTGTGCCTGTATCTAACCACGCTGTACCCCGTTTAAGCATTTCTACCTTTAGATTACCTTGTTCTAAGTAATGACGGTTTACATCAGTGATTTCAAGTTCACCCCGATGAGAAGGTTGTACCGCTTTGGCGATTTCAATCACATCATTATCGTAAAAATATAAGCCTGTGACTGCATAGTTTGATTTGGGCTGAGTCGGCTTTTCTTCGACACTAAGAGCTTTACCGTGTGAATCAAAATCCACCACACCATAATGCTCAGGGTCACTGACATAATAGCCAAATACGGTTGCACCTTGCGTTTGTTGTGCCACCGTTTGTAGACGTTTTGCTAAGCCCTCACCATAATAAATATTATCACCGAGAATTAAGGTGACCTCATCAGTACCAATAAAACTTTCACCAATTAGAAACGCTTCGGCTAAGCCATTCGGTTCTGCTTGGATTTCATACTGTAAATTTAAACCCCATTGTGAACCATTACCTAACAGTGCTTGAAACGCAGCTTGATCATGGGGAGTGGTGATAATCAAAATTTCTTGAATCCCTGCCAGCATTAATACGGAGAGGGGGTAATAAATCATCGGCTTATCATAAACAGGCATTAACTGTTTACTAACCACTTGAGTCAGTGGATGTAAGCGTGTACCGCTCCCCCCTGCTAATATAATACCTTTTCGCATAAGTTACTCTTAAGTAAAATTCGTATGAATAATCATAGTTTATTTTAGGGGTTTATTTTTTTAAAAAGCGTTTTTTGTCTTTGTAACGTACCACAACTTTTTTAGTACTCGGACTTTTCTGTGCTTGCTCTTGTGGGTCTTTAATCACAGGAAAGCTAGAACCACTATTACTACTACTATCTGACCAGTGACTACGCGGCTTTTTATAATGGGGTTTAGCACTACTACGAGGGTAACTGGGTTTGTCGGTATAGTTTCTATTATTGGGCTTAGAAAACTCTGAAGTTCGTTGGGGTGTCGCGGTACTGTTATTACCCGTCTGCTGATTATGACTATGATGCGGCTTCTTTTTCCAATGTCCTTTATTATTGCTATTCTGTTGTTGTTCAGAAGCTTCTTCACGCTTACGGTGAATTCCGCCACTTAAACGCCCAAAACGACCTTTCTTAGCCCGACGCTGTGTATGAGAACCGTCTTGATTATTGCGTTGCTCTTGATGATTACGATCCGAGCTTGAGCGACGTTTACCAAATTGTCCTGCATGACGACGCTGGTTAGGTTTGCGCTCTTGTTTGTTTGTATTGCTTGGACTGGCTAAGAAGTTAGGCTTTAAGGTTGCAAAAGGATTCAGTGACTCTAACCCCGGTACGCTCCGTTGTTCTAGTGGTGTTGAAAGCAGTTCTTCAATTTTCTTTAATGATTCCCGTTCTTGAATCGTTAATAAGGCAATTACTGCTTCATCACGTCCTTCCCATTGCTTATATTCCAAACGCTTGCTGTAATTCTGCGTTGATTTTGCTAATTCAAATTGCATCACATGCTTAAAATCGTAAGAAGGTAAGTTGATAGGGTATTCATCACTGACCACTAAAATTTTGCTACTAGTTTGTTCTTCTGTACTCAGTTGCGATGCTAATTCGGCTGCATGACCATGATTAGCAAGGTTATCAACTAAATGCTGTGCGGATTTTTCGTTCGTCGTATAAATCAAACACCGTTCACCCTGATAGTCATCCAAAAGATAATCCATAATGGCAATCTTATGGGTGTAATCATCACAAAGGTGCAGGGTTTGTGGAATTTTAGCTAAGGGATGTTTGTCTTCCTCAATATCGATTTCAATGATATTTGGCTCTAAGCTTTTCGCATAATTAATCACTTCAGCTTCATCGCGTACAAAGCAAATAATCGGGTAGGCTTCAACGCGCTGTGAAAATATCTTATCAATCAGGCTTTGAAAACCCTTGTGATACATCGAGGCGAGATCGTCAATAATTAACATTTCCAGCTGGGAAAAGTTAGCTTTGCCATTGTTGGCTAAATCACTTAAACGCCCTGGGGTCGCGACCATAATATCCAGCGGACGACGTAACAAGCGCATCTGTGGCTGGTAGGGACGACCACTGACAATAAAGCCAAAGCGGAAATTCTGACTATTAGCCAGTTTTTTTACGGTGTATTTGATTTGGTTAACACGATCTTTGCGTGAAGTGAGTATCAAAATACGTGCGCCTTGATATTCCTCTAAAGGGTTTTCAAGCACATAATTAATGGCAGGAATTAAAAAGGCACCTGTTTTACCTGAAGCAGACAATCGTTTCACTAAGACACTTTTTTTCGCCTGAATGAGGGGTATCAGTTGCTGCTGTAACTCTGTTGGCTCTTTATAGCCAGCTTGCTCCAAAGTAGCGAGACAATCGCTATTTAAGCCTAATTCTGAAAATAACAAGGTTGTATCTTCCACGTCTAACGCTTAAAGAATGCGTTGATTATATTTGGTTAAATTATGTAAGACGGCTTGGGGTATCACCGATCAATTAATATCTCTTTTAAGATAGCTGAAAACGATTTAAGTATCGTGAACGCGCTTGCGAATTCTTGAATGTTGTTATTTTACTCAAGAATAATGGCGTTAGTTTTGTATGAAAATTATTACATATGTTACAAAAAGTCAATACACATACGTTGTATAATCGCAACAATTTCAGTAAACGGTCGATTTTTTAGCCTGAAATCGCTATATAAAATCGTTCTATTGATTCTATCACAAAAATGCTTATCATAATGAGATTAAGCTTATCAATACGCCAGCCCAAGGGTATTCTACCTAAATTCATCTGTCATTTCGCTGAACGATTATTACACGTTATTTTAGGTGAAAAACCACAACAAATTATAGATATATGTCAATAAACTCAAAAATTCAAATAAATTATTAATTGAATTTTCTATGATTTAGTTAATTAATACAATTCTTTACTGTACTTTTATTCAAATCAAAAAACATTAATAATTTCTATACGCAAGAATATCCTATACGTAGCAAAAATACCGTTAAACCGTACGACCTAAATAGACAATAAGTGTGATTAACGGGTAAAAAATACAAACTATTTAAATTAGTTTAAATTTCATTTTTAGATTTAAGTTTATATCCGACTATTATTCAATCAGAGCGTATTTAAGCCGTTTAAAACTGTCTTGTTGTAGCTTTACCACGGACAAAAAATTAAATGTATTTAAAACTCTGCTTTTAATTCGCCATCTAACAATAGATATGCTCGGTCCATCTTTTTAGCTAACTCTAAATCATGAGTCACCACGATAAAAGCAGTTTTCATCTGTTCATTCAGTTCCTGCATTAAATCAAAAACTCGGTTAGCAGTTGCATGGTCTAAGTTACCTGTTGGCTCATCGGCTAAGACTGCCCGAGGGTGGGTAACTAAAGCTCTTGCAATGGCAGCACGTTGGCGTTCTCCACCAGAGAGTTGTCCAGGTTTATGTTGTAAACGCTGCTCTAAACCCACTTTGATTAGCATTTCTGAGGCTAAATCGGTCGCTTCTTTAACGCTATGTTTTCCAATTAATAAGGGCATCGCTACATTTTCTAATGCCGTAAATTCAGGCAGTAAATGATGGAATTGATAGATAAACCCTAAAGAACGATTGCGTAATAAACTTCTGGCTCGATCGGATAATTTGCTAATGTCTTGACCTAAAATATTGACTTGCCCTGCACTGGGTAAATCTAAGCTACCGAGCAAATGCAATAAGGTACTTTTACCACTGCCTGATGTGCCAACAATGGCAATTTTCTCACCTTCATTAATGGCTAAACTAATCCCTTTAAGGACATTAACGTCTAAGTTACCTTCGGTGTAACGTTTTTGTAAATTGTGACACTCGATAATGCAACGAGAATGACGCTCGGATTTATTATTATTCATAACGTAAGGCTTCTGCTGCTTGGACCTTGGAGGCTTTCCACGCGGGATAGAGGGTAGCCAGTAAGGCTAAAATAAAGGCTGTTCCCGCAATCAGTGCGACTTCAGCATAATTAACATAGGCTTCAACTTGGCTGATTCCATAGACTTCAGGGGATATAAAATGTTGATCCATCATTTGTTCAATTAAAGGTACGATATTTTCAACATTACTGGCGAGTAATATCCCTAAAGTCGTGCCGATTAGTGTCCCTAGTAAACCAATAATTGAACCTTGCACCATAAAGATTCGCATCACTTGTGCGGGTGTTAAGCCTAAAGTACGTAGAATAGCAATATCGGCTTGTTTATCATGTACGATCATCGACAAGGTAAACACTAAATTAAATACGGCAACTAAGATAATCATCATTAAGATGAGAAACATAGTGGTCTTCTGCATTTTAATAGCTGTAAAAATATTACTATTTTCACGCGTCCAATCACCGATCGCATAAGGCGTGTCTGAATTTTCATAAATAAAATAAGCAATATCTCGGGCTTGATAAGGATCATCTAATTTAATTCTTAGTCCTGTTACCGCATCTGCAAAGTTAAAGACCTTTGCAGTATCAGCAATATGGGCATACGCATAACTGCTATCATATTGCTGCATATCAACTTTAAAGATACCGACAACTTTAAATTGCTTCAGTTCGGGTAAGCCCTGTCCTGCTTGGTTGGAGACAATTGGATTTAAGCCCATGACCCGATCACCCAAACTAATATCCAATTTTTTCGCTAAGGTTACACCTAAAATAATACCCTGTTGTCCTTGCTTTAAATCATCAAAACTACCTTGCAACATCTGTCGGTGTATATCGCTCACATTAGATTCTAAGCTAGGATCAACGCCATATAAGCTAACACCCTGTGCAATATCGCCCTTACTTAACATCATTTGTTTATGAATATAAGGGGCTAGAGCCGTCACGCTAGGGAAAATTTCTAGTTTAGATTTTTCACGTTGCCAGTCTTCTAAGCGTTGTCCTTCACCTGTAATAGTCAGATGAGGAATCATACTGAGAATCCGATCACGCATACCTTGTTCAAAGCCATTCATTACCGACAACACCACTATTAGCACAATCACACCTAATGAAATGCCCACAATGGAAGAAAAGGAAATAAAGGAAATAATGCGATTATCTTGTTTGGCACGGGTATAACGTAAACCAATAAAAAAGCTTAATAGACGTGCCATCTTAGTCATAACGCAATGCCTCGACAGGTTGAATTGCAGCAGCCCGACGTGAAGCAGGAATTGTTGCTAATATTGCCATGAGAATAGAGCCAATCGTCACAATCCAGACATCATCTGCCCGTAAATCTGAGGGAACATAAGCAATGTAGTACACATCCGCAGGGAATATTTCAAAACCAAATAAGGCTTCAATTTGCGGTAATAAGGTCTCAATATTTAAAGCAAGAATCACCCCAAATAGGACACCAAGTAATGTGCCAATAACACCGAGTAAGCTACCTTGGATAATAAATACATTACGAATGGTATTGGGCGACATGCCTAAAGTACGCAAAATCGCAATATCGGCTTGTTTATCAGAAACAAGCATTACCAATGAAGCCAGTAAGTAAAAGGCGGCAATGAGGACAATAAACGATAGAATAATAAACATCGCAATCCGTTCCATTTTAACCGCTGCGAAAAAGACCTGATTGGCTTCTGCCCAATCCGTGGCTTTATATTGCTGACCTAGTTTCTTTTCAAGCTGTTGGGAAAATTGAGGCGCGTAAAATAGATCATCCAGTTTCAGTCGAATCCCTGTGACTTCTTTACGTGTTTTTAACAATCGAGCGGCATCATCTAAATGAATAAATGCGGTCGCACTATCGTAATCTTTCATATTCATACGATAAATGGCTTTTACCGTAAAACGCTTCATACGAGGCAATAAGCCAGCGGGCGTGATTTGAATACGGGGCGTAATTAAGGTGACTTTATCACCAGGGAAGACACCGAGTTTGCCTGCCAATTCTACTCCAATGGCAATGCCATAGCTTCGAGGTTCTAAATCTTGTAATGAACCATGCTCCATATGTTCGGTAATACGACTGACTTCGGCTTGGTAATTAGGATCGACACCGTGTAAGAGAACTCCTTGAGCAGCAGTATCGGAGGTAATCATAATTTGGCTTTCGATATACGGTGCAGCACCTTTTACATGTTCGTACTTCGCCAATTGATCCCGTTGTTTTTGCCAATCTTCTAATAAACCATCTTTTTCAGACAGTGTAACGTGCGAAATCATACCGAGAATTCTGGCACGTAGTTCTTTCTCAAATCCATTCATAACCGAAAGAATGGTAATGAGGACAAAGACACCGATCATAATGCCTAATACAGAGGCAAGTGAGACGTAAGAGATACGTTGGTTTTTGCGTTTATGGGTATAACGCAAACCAATAAAAAGGTCGAGTGGTTTAAACATAATAGGATACTAGAACACCACGACCTAAAAGTACAAATTGCTTTGACAAAAACTAGCGGTTACGGTGACTAGCTTTTGGTCTTCCTTTACCGCCGCGTGGATTGCCTCTACCTTTAAAGTTTTTCTTGGCAGGCTTTCTAAAATCAGACTGACTCTCTTCACGTTGACTACCCGAGTAGCCTGCTAAGACTTCAAGATTAGCTTTACGTCCGCAAATACGGGTATTTTCCAATGATTTAAATACTTCAGCGGGCATACCATCAGGAAGATCAATACTACTAAAGGTGTCATAAATTTCAATGCTACCAATGTATTTACTTTCTAAACCTGCTTCATTGGCAATTGCGCCAACAATATTACCGGGCTTAACACGATCTTTACGACCGACATCCAAACGATAACGTATCATATCAATGGAAGGGTGATCTTTTAACGGCTGGGCTTCCATGACGACTTTCTTATCACGAACAGGACGGCGATCACTGTTACGGTCACTGCCACGGTCATTTCTACGTCCACGATCATTCCGATTATTGCCACGATCTTGATTATTACGTGGTTCGCGTTTAGTGCGTTTAGGCTCAGTCAATAAGAAAGGCTTGTTACCTTGGGCAATGAATGCCAATGCCGCGGCAACTTGACTCGGATCAAACTCTGTATCGGCTAAATATTCATTAATCAGTTTTTGATAAAAAGCTAAATCTTCATTGGCGATTGAAGCGGTAATCTTCTTTTTGAAGCTTTCAACCCGTTGAGCATTGATCGCATCAATACTGGGTAATTCAATTTGACTGATTTTTTGATTAGTCGCCCGCTCAATCGAACGCAGCATATAACGTTCACGCGGAGTCAAAAACAGAATGGCATCGCCTTCACGTCCTGCCCGTCCTGTACGTCCAATACGGTGTACATAAGATTCAGTATCATGCGGAATATCATAATTCATAACATGACTGATACGCTTAACATCCAAGCCCCGCGCAACCACATCCGTTGCGATTAAAATATCTAAATTGCCTTTTTTGAGGCGATCAACAATACGTTCACGCTGATTCTGTGGAATATCACCGTTTAAGGCTTCAGCCGCATAACCATTAGTAGAAAGTTTTTCAGCTAATTCAACCGTATTACTTTTGGTGCGAACAAACACCAGCATCGCATCAAATGTTTCCATTTCTAAGATACGGGTCAGTGCATCAAACTTATGATAGCCACTGACTTGGATATAGCGTTGACGAATAGTCGTTGCTGTGGTTGTTTTGCCTGTAATCTTAATATGAACAGGATTATTCAGGTATTTATTCGATACCTTTTGAATTTGATGGGGCATTGTGGCTGAGAATAAAGCCGTCTGATGCTGATCGGGAGTATGTTCTAACACCCATTCGACATCATCAATAAAGCCCATGCGTAGCATTTCATCAGCTTCATCTAACACGAGCGTTTTCAAGTTTTCCAACTTAAGCGTTTTACGACGAATATGATCCATCACCCGCCCTGGTGTACCCACTACAACATGTACGCCACGCTTTAATTGTCGTAATTGCACTTCATAGCTTTGCCCGCCATAAATAGGTAATACCTTTACACCGCGTAGGTGCTTTGCATATGTTTGAAAGGCTTCAGCTACTTGTATAGCTAATTCTCGGGTCGGTGCTAACACTAAAACTTGCGGTAAATATTCGTTAACCTCTAAACGTGATAACAGCGGTAATGCAAATGCAGCCGTTTTTCCTGTTCCTGTTTGTGCCTGACCAAGAATATCTTTGCCTGCTAAAATGGGAGGGATGCTTTCTACTTGGATGGCAGAGGGCATTGTATAACCTTGTTCACGAATTGATTCGAGAATAGGTTCAGCAAGATTAAGTGCATCAAAAGTTGGTTCAGACATTATAGTTTATACGTCAAGGGCAAAAAGGGTGGGCAGTATAGTAATAGAAAATTCTAATTGCACGAAATACTCATACAATCAAAGATAAATTAAATTACTGTGCGGAAATTAATCATTTCTATGGAGATTGCGCTACAGACTAGCACAAATACGCCACAACATCTTGCAATCGCTGTGCTGCAAAAATTTCTAAACCCTTAATTTTTTTCTGGGGTTGATTTAACTTCGGTACAATTGCCCGTTTAAAGCCATGTTTTACTGCTTCTTTTAAACGTTCTTCACCATTTGGCACTGGACGAATTTCTCCTGCTAAACCAACTTCACCAAACATCACCATATCTTGAGCTAAGGGTTTATTCCGAAAACTCGAAAAGGCTGAAATTAATAAAGGTAAATCTGCGGCAGTTTCTGTGATTTTAACTCCCCCCACCACATTGACAAAGACATCTTGATCAAACATTGAAATACCACCATGACGGTGCATCACCGCCAATAACATCGCCATCCGATTTTGCTCAAGCCCCAAGGCAACCCGCCTTGGCATTGCACCATGACTTTCATCCACCAATGCTTGAACTTCGACTAATAAGGGCCGTGTGCCTTCTCGTGTCACCATAATGACACTGCCAGAAACAGGTTCTTCATGCCGAGACAAGAAGATAGCAGAAGGGTTGCTCACTTCTTTTAAACCCTTATCGGTCATTGCAAAAACACCCAGTTCATTGACTGCTCCAAAGCGGTTTTTAACCGCACGTAAAATACGGTAGCGTTCTCCGGGGTTACCCTCAAAATACAGTACGGTATCAACCATATGTTCTAATACTCGTGGTCCCGCTAATGTACCTTCTTTAGTCACATGTCCGACAATAAACATAGCGGTATTACTTTGTTTAGCAAAACGGGTTAACTGGGCGGTTGCTTCACGAATTTGACTAACCGACCCTGGTGCAGATTGTAAATGTTCTGTGTAAATGGTTTGAATAGAATCAATCACCATTAATTCAGGTTTTTCTAATTTAACCTGTGCCAAAATTTGCTCAACACTGGTTTCTGTGAGTAAACGTAAATTATCTAAAGGCAGCTCCAATCGCTTCGCTCGTAAACTCACCTGCTGTAAAGATTCTTCTCCCGTGACATATAAGCTTTTTAATTTGGAAAAACTCGCCAGTGCTTGAATCAAAATAGTTGATTTACCAATGCCCGGATCACCCCCAATTAATACCACTGAACCCTGTACTAAACCCCCTCCTAAAACACGATCCAGTTCTAACATCTTGGTGGAGATACGGGGATGCTCCGCTAAACTGACATCTTTTAAGGTCTGGATACGGGTGACTTCACCTGAATAGCCTGCAAAACGGGAATTAGTCGGCTTACTGGCTTCAGCAACAACTTCTTCTAAAGTATTCCATTCACCACAATCATTGCATTGCCCTGCCCATTTGGGATGTTGTGTACCGCACTGAGTACAATTGTAACGAGTTTTTACTTTTGCCATTATTGAATACCCAATGCGTTAAGATACTTAATCACTGCCTGCTTATTACCCGAAAAAACCACCCGTTCTTGTTTTTTATCTAATTGATAATCATACATTGGGTCATAATATTGTATTAAGATTTTTCCAATAATGTCACGATAAATAGATAAATCACCCTGTTGTTGGTGTAGTTCTAAGGCGTATTGCATTTGAGTATATAAATCTTGATAACGTACTGCACCGAGGCGTTTTTTTATCCGTATTAAGCTAGATAATAGATATTCAGAAAATTCACTAAAACCTTTACCTAGTTGCTGCCATGCAATTTCCATATCAGTAATATATTCTTGGATAGAAATATCAATCCTTTGTGAATCAGTCGTTTGCAGTACCACGATTTTCGCTTGCTTTAATTGTTCAAAAAAACCTTGAGGTAAATGTAATGAGCCAATATTACGGCTTTCATCTTCAAACACTAATTGCGTTTTACCTTGTTGCAACTGTTTTAATAATTGAATTGCTAATGCATTTTCAAAGCTAATGGGGGTCGGCTGCGGGGTAGTTGTACGTCCAAAGGCTGAACCGCGATGATTAGCTAAACCTTCCAAATCAATCATATCGTCGAGTTCATACAATAAGCGTGTTTTTCCTGAACCTGTTCGTCCACTTAAGATGGTTGCGTCAATTTTTTGCATGGAGGTATCAATCGAGTCTAAGAGGAAACGACGTAACATTTTGTAACCACCCTCAACCCGAGGAATGATTTTACCCGTTGCTTCATAAATCCAGAGTTGTGTAATTTTAGAACGTAGTCCACCTCGAAAACAGTATAAAACTGCGTTTGGATTGGCTTCAATAAAGTTAACCCATTCTTGTACACGCTGGGCTTTAATGCCGCCCTTAACCCGATTTTCTCCTAATTTAATCGCAGCAGCTTGCCCTGATTGTTTATAGCAAATGCCAATGGCTTCACGGTCATTATCATCCATTAGCGGTAAATTAACCGCCTGTGGAAATGCACCATTATCAAATTCAATGGGAGCGCGAACATCCAATAAAGGGGTATCATTAACAAGTAATTCTTGCCATGTATCGGTACTAGGAAATTGGTTTAAATCCATGAGTTGTCTTAAATGGAGTCAGTTTAGAGACATCTGATAATATCAGAACTCCTATCACGACACTTGAATAGGCAAGTTGTCTAACAATAGAACAAGCTGCTGATTTTTACTCGAACTAGACTAAACTCTACAGCAAATATAAAAAACAATAAAATAAAGGGTATACCCTTGTATGATCATCGACGACATAGGTTTCTGAGATAGCGCAATGGAAAATTTTATACACATTTCGTTCACTTTCCCCACCGCACTTTACACAGGTTTATTAGCCATTGTGACCATTTACTGGCTATTCTCAGTGATTGGTTTTTTTGATCTGGATGTACTGGATGTTGATCTCGATGCAGATGGAGAGTCTGACTTCAGCTTATTGGGAAGCTTTCTAAATAAATTTAAGTTAGAGGGTGTACCTGTCACTATTTCACTATCGCTAATTATTTTATTATCATGGCTACTGTGTTTTTTAATGGTGTATCACTTTAGTACACAAATTAATGCAGAGTGGTTACGGGTTGTATTAGGCATATGGATTATTATTCTCACGCCATTGCTAACTGCACCGCTGGTCGCAATAATTATTACGCCTTTAAAACCATTATTTAAAGGACACAATGCTCAAAGTTCTCAGGATATTATCGGAAAAACAGCTATTGTACGGAGTTCAAAAGTCACGGCGAATTTTGGTGAAGCTAAATTTAATGATGGGGGGGCAGGCTTAATTTTGAAAATACGTTGTGAACATGTTAATACCTTGCAACGAGGCAATTCAGTTACTTTAAAGAAATATAACGCTGGTCAACATACCTATCTGGTTACTGCAAAACAATAAAGAAAATACAAGGAACACATTATGGAAAGCACCCTCACTATTCTAATCTTTACCGTTGTTGGCATTTTTGCCTTGATACTGGTGGGAGCGATCATGGGTTTTGCCATGTTCTATGTTAAAGTTCAGCAAGGCTGGGCGTTGATTATCAATGATACTTCTCGAACCCCAAAAGTTAAATTTACAGGTGGGATTGTCTGGCCAATCATTAATAAAAAAGAATTAATGAAAATTTCCTTAATTACGATGGAGCTATCCCGTAAAAGCAAAGATGGCTTGATTTGTCGCGATAATATTCGGGCTGACATTGTAGTTGCCTTTTATTTACGTGTTAATGAAACTCAAGAAGATGTGCTCAAAGTGGCTAAGTCTATTGGTGCAGATCGTGCTTCTGATCGTGATGCGGTAAATGAATTATTTAATGCAAAATTCTCAGAAGCTCTGAAAACGGTTGGTAAACAACTTAATTTTGTAGACTTATTTGAAAACCGTATTGCTTTTCGTGACAAGATTATTGAAGTCATTGGTGATGATCTTAATGGTTATATTCTTGAAGATGTTGCGATTGATTATTTGGAACAAACACCTAAATCTTCATTAGATTTCAATAATATTATGGATTCGGAAGGTATTCGTAAAATCACTGAATTAACCGCCATTCAAAATATCAAAACTAATGAATTTGAAAAGAATGAAGAGCTAGCAATTAAGAAAAAGAATGTAGAAACTCGTGAATCCATGTTGGCATTAGAGCGTCAGCAGGCTGATGCAGAAGCAAAGCAAGCGCGTGAGGTTTCCAGTATTCAAGCCCGTGAAGAAGCGGAAACAAAGAAAGTCCAAGAGGAAGAGCGTCTACGTTCACAACAAGCTTATATTGAAACAGAAGAGCAGCTACAAGTTCGTGAAGAAAATATGCACCGCGAAATTGAAGTGGCTGAAAATAATCGT
Source organism: Thiotrichaceae bacterium (assembly GCA_015486375.1). GTDB lineage: Bacteria > Pseudomonadota > Gammaproteobacteria > Thiotrichales > Thiotrichaceae > S015-18. The sequence continues at coordinate 17,966 of WFRR01000173.1, read as the reverse complement.
CTTCGTGCCGTCGCGATTGAAGAGGAACGGGTACAAAAAGCGCGCGACTTAGAAATTGTTGCCAGAGAGCGTGAAGTTGAAATTCAGAGTATTGAAAAAGAAAAAGCCTTAGAACACGAGAAAAAAGAAATTGCTAATGTAATTCGAGAGCGAATTGCCGTTGAAAAAACTGTTGCTGAGCAAGAAGAGAAAATTAAAGAAGTCCGCGTTATTTCTGAAGCAGAACGCGCTAAACGCGCACAAATTATTGCAGCGGAAGCAGAAGCAGAAGAAGGCTTAGTTAAGCAAGTTAAACAAGCTGAAGCCGATGAAGTTAAATCAACTTATCGGGCTAAAGAACTCAATACCATTGCTCAAGCAGAATTAGAAGTTGCTGCAAAAGCAACGGATGCAAAAAAACAATTAGCCGAAGGCACTCAAGCTGAAGAGGCAGCTTCAGGGCTGGCTAAAGCAAATGTTAAACAAGCCAATGCGATTGCAATGGAAAAAGAAGGTCTCGCCGAAGCCAATGTTTTACAACATAAAATGGAAGCCGAAGCCCAAGGTATTGAAGCGAAGGCGATTGCAGAGGAAAAACAAGGCTTGATGGAAGCACGAGTGATGGAAGAAAAGATGGATGCAGAAGCTAAAGGGACGAATAATATGGGTTTAGCCGAAGCCAATGTTACCCGTGAACAGTTTAAAGCTGAAGCAGATGGTTTAATCGAGAAATTTAATGCAATGGCACAGATGAGTGATACGGCTCGTGAGCATGAAGAATTCCGTATGAAGTTAGAGAAAAACCTAGAACAAACCTTAGCAGAAATTGATGCCAGCAAAGTGATTGCCGCTGATCAAGCTAAAGTCCTTGCGACAGCACTATCTAAGGCCAATATTGATATTGTTGGTGGAGAAGGGGATTATTTTAAATCCTTTGCACGTTCACTCTCTTTAGGTAAATCTATTGAAGGTGCAGTATCCAAAAGCCCTGATTTACAGAAACTCATTGGTAAATTTTTAGATAAATAATTGTTATATAGAATACCAAGCGTATTACCTCAGCTTATCTTTCCTAAATAAAGAAAATCATTATGTCTGATTCCCTATCTACATCTGAGCAAAGCCTGACAGACCAAGCCGTTGCAGAAGGCGGTGCTTATGGCATTATTCGTCAGCGTTTAGAAATGCAAGGTCAGCAACTTACCGACGCTGTCAACGAATTAAATCAGGCACGCTTAGCAGAGTTTGGTAATTCTGATATGGCAGTGATTGGACGTTTGCGGGTTCGCACTAAAAATAATTGTATTGCCCGTGATATTGTACCTGTGGGGGATTATTTATTATTTGCCTATAATGTGTTTATGGGTTTAAAAAAAGAAACTCATATTGAAGATGTATTTTCACTGTATCGCTTAGTTAAGCAAAGCAATTCTAGCAGTGCTGAAAATATCGATAGTACGGGTAAATCCAGTGCTAAAGCTGCTAGTTATGAAATGGAAGCGGTGAATTTCACGGATACTTTTCTAAGTGAACCCCATTTTCAACAAGATTTTAAAGAACTGTATACCTATTACAAAGGCGCAAAGCTGATTCAATTGATTGTGAAAAACAATCGTTTATTAGCATCCTTCCAAATTGGTAATAAACTCACCGATATTCGCGTATTTCGTTGGCAAATTGAACCCCCCAGTTCAGAAGGCTTACATACGATTAACTATATTGATAATCGAGGTGAGCGTGAAATTGCTTTACCGCAACGTTATGATTTTGATTGGGTAGAAACAGGACGCGAACATCAGGTTAATGGTCGTCATCCGCATGTCAATATCCTTGATCATATCTTTGTAGAAACAGTGGGGGGTGATTTAACCGTTAAGGTTGAAAATAATACTCTGTCGGGCTTGGGGATTTATGCAGAAGAAGTCGAGGATAAAAACCAATCTTTAGACGATGGTAAAATCTACTATGCAGAAATAGGGCAATTAATTTTATTAAAGATTTTACCTTATCATGAGGAACAGTGGCGTTATTTAGTTTTTAATCGTATTACCCGTGATGTGCAACGCATTGATGCAATTGGTGAATCCTGTATACAATTACCTGAAAATCATGGAATTATTTTTCCAGGAGGAATGTATTTACAAGATGGAGCATTTAAACAATTCAATGATGATACGCATGAATTACAGTTTAAGCGTGCCATTATTTCTCCCAACGGGGAAGATATTGTTTATATTTTTTATCGCCCTGAAGCAGGTGAATCAGCCCTATATTCTTATAATTTAATTAATAAAAGTTTACAAAATCCACTATTTGGACATGGCTATGCCATTTTAGATAATGGCACTATGGTTATTTTCAATGCAGAAGGTGAAACGGCAACCCGTACTCATCCTATGCAAATCTGGCAAACACCATTTACCTCAGAGGAATATGCCAGTCAGCAAAGTGTTGGACATAGCTTTTACGCCAAAATTGGTAATAATGAGTTAGTACGTGGCATTTCTGATTTATACAGTATTGCCCGAGAAATCGATAATAAAACCATTTCTGTACCGAGGTACACGCAGTTAATCAATAATAGTCGGCGTTTATTTGATAGCTATTACTGGCTGAATAAAGCGCGACTCGGCACAATTAATCAAAGTTTGCATGAAATTGCTCAAACATCTGAATTAGTTTTGGATGAGTTTGAAAAAGTCGAATCCATCCGTAAAAAAGCCATTGATGCGATCCAATATGCACAAGCACAGCAAAAAGAATTAATTGCCCGTTTATTACCTGATGGTTGGCAAAAAGTAGAAGAATTTGTTGATGCACTCACTCAAATTCGGCAACAACGTGGGCATTTAATTACCATTAAAGCTTATCGTTATATTGATCAAGTGCAGATTGAAAAATTGGATCAACAACTGCTTCAAGCCCAAGAGCGACTTGGTGATGATACGGTTGCCTTTCTTTCCAGTGAGCAAGCCTTAACACCTTATAATGACAATTTAATTCTATTAGAACAACAATTAGAAGCCGTAAAGACCCGCACACAATTAGATGAACCATTGCAGGGTTTAAATAAAATGTCAGCGGATTTGGATTTATTATCTGAATTAATGACGACCTTAAGCGTGGATGATGCCACCGTTCGCACGGTGATTATCGAGGCTATTTCTGAGCTATATTCTAGGCTGAATCAAAGTAAAGCTCGGGCTAAACATAAACAAAAAGACTTGGGTTCGGCTGAGTCTATTGCACAATTTTCAGCACAATTTAAACTATTTGGACAAGGCATTGCCAATGCACTGAGCTTATCGACCGACCCTGATAAAACTGATGAACAACTCAGTCGTCTCCTGATTCAGCTTGAAGAAATTGAAAGTCAGTTTAGTGAATTTGATGAATTTCTTAGCGATATTATGACTAAACGCGATGAAGTTTATGAAACCTTTGAAGCACACAAACAAGTCTTAGTAGACGAACGTCAACGTAAAGCCCAAAATTTACTGGATGCCGCCAAGCGTATTTTAAGTTCAATTCAACGCCGAGGGGAAAAGTTTAATGATGTTGATAGTTTAAATACTTTCTACGTTTCTGATCCACTGATTATCAAAGCACGTAGTATTGCTGCAACACTACGAGACTTGGACGACAGTGTTAAAGCAGATGATATTGAATCCCGCTTAAAATCTAATCAAGATCAAGCTTTTCGGAGTTTACGGGACAAATCTGAGATTTATGAATCAGGTGGTAATATTATTAGGCTGGGTAAAAAGCACCGTTTTAGTGTCAATACCCAAGCGTTAGACATTACTTTATTGCCCCGTAATAATCGTTTACATATTCATCTTACGGGGACGGATTTCTTTGAAGCTATCGATATTCCTGAACTAAATGACAGTCAAGATTATTGGCAACAAGCATTAGTTTCAGAAACACCTCAGTTTTATCGGGCTGAATATTTAGCAGGACAAATACTAGCTGCCGCAGAAAGTAATAGAAATAAGCATGAGGGTCAAAATAGCCAAAATGATAGCGATAATGCAGTCATTTTTAATCTTGAACAATTACAGCAACAAGTTAGTCAACCTCAACAATTATTAAAAACCATTACAGCCTTTACTGCTCCACGTTATAAAGAGGGTTATGAAAAAGGGATTCATGATTATGATGCGGCTAAAATTATTACTCAAATTTTACCCATTCGCAGTGCCGCAGAATTATTACGTTTTGATCCCTTGCAACGCGGTTTAGCCCGTGTATTCTGGGCTGTGACTAAAAATCAAAATCTACAACGTACATGGCGAAAACGAGCAAAATCAGCGGCTCAAATGCAAACAGTTTTTACTTGTAGTGATGCTTATGACTTATTAAAACAAGAAATACAAGGCGAATTAAATTGCTTTTTAGACACCCACTCTATTATTGAAGCTCGTTCACTGACTGTAAATTATGCCGCAGATTATTTAAGTCAAGAACTTGCCCGTGCGGATAAAACCTTTGTAAGTAGTCTATATGCCACACAACTATTAGATCAATTACGTCGTAAGTTAGATATTTCGCGTATTTGGCAAGATTTTAAAATTGCCTTAGAAAAATTAGGTGATGATTATACCCAACAATGGCAGTTAATTTCCGCATGGTTACAGGCAATGTTAAGTGCTACTGATCCAAACAATTATCTACATTATATTCCTGAAACGATTGCTTTATTAATTGCACCACAGATTACCTTACGAGAAAATAAGACAGCATTAGAATTTAAGGTTGTCGATTTAATGGGAGAACATCCCAAAATTGATCAGCAATGCTTACATTTAGGTTTAGATCGTTTTTTACTACAATATCAACATCATCAAGAAATTGTTATTCCCCAATTTTATCGCTACCATCAATTGCGTAGTCGTATTATCAATGAACAACGTGAAGCTTTACGTTTAGAAGAATTCAAAGCTCGACCCTTATCTTCCTTTGTGCGTAATCGACTTATTAATGAACAATACCTGCCCATGATTGGCGATAATTTAGCTAAACAAATGGGAACGGTAGGTGAGAATAAGCGTTCGGATTTAATGGGTTTATTAATGATGATTTCACCTCCAGGTTATGGTAAAACCACTTTAATGGAGTATGTTGCTAATCGTTTAGGCTTGATCTTTATGAAGATTAATTGTCCTTCACTCGGGCATAGTGTCGTGTCACTTGACCCTAGCCAAGCACCTGATTCTGCTTCACGGCAAGAATTGAAAAAGCTGAATATGGGCTTAGAAATGGGCAATAATCTTATGTTGTATTTAGATGATATACAACATACCAATGCAGAATTTTTGCAGAAATTTATTTCCCTGAGTGATGCAACCCGTCGTATTGAAGGAGTCTGGAAAGAACGCGCTAAAACCTATGATATGCGCGGTAAGAAATTTTGTATTGTTATGGCGGGTAATCCTTATACCGAATCAGGCGAAGCTTTCAAAATCCCTGATATGTTAGCTAATCGTGCAGATATTTATAATTTAGGTGATATTCTCGGCGGAGCAGAAGAAGCCTTTTCACTCAGTTATATTGAAAATAGCTTAACCTCTAACCCTATTTTAGCACCACTAGCTGTACGTGATATGGCAGATACCTATTTACTGATTGATATGGCAAAAGGTAAAAACGTCAATAGTAGTGCTTTAAATTATGACTATAGTGGGGCAGAACGTAATGAAATTGTAGAAGTATTTAAGAAACTATTACAGATTCAAGTATTAGTATTAAAAGTCAATCAACAATATATTGCCTCCGCTGCACAAGCGGATGAATATCGTACTGAGCCTGCCTTTAAGTTACAAGGTAGCTATCGCAATATGAATAAAATGGTTGAGAAAGTCTCCGCAGTGATGAATAAACAAGAACTGTTGCAAATGACCCATGATCACTATCTAGGTGAAGCGCAATTACTCACCCAAGGTGCAGAAGAAAATTTACTTAAATTAGCAGAACTTCGCGGCAATATGAGCGTAGAACAACAGAAACGCTGGAAGCAAATCAAACAAAATTTTCAAACTAAACAACAAGCAGGTCAACAGTCTGCTGAGGTTACTCAACGTATTGTGGATAATATTGAATATATAGGTAAGGAATTAAACAAACTGTCTAAAATTTCGCGAGCTAAATTGGATTGGGTAACACAACTCCGTACTAAAAAATAACAGATGATTTTATCAAGCTGATACTATCCCTTATTTATAACTGACCCTTTTAGTATTATGTATGAACTGATTAAATCCTCTATTCGCACCATTCCTGATTATCCTAAAGCAGGCATTCAATTTCGTGATATTACAACTTTATTAGAAAACCCCAAAGCATTACGAATGACGATTGATGCCATTGTACATCGCTATATGGAGCAAAATATTACTGCTGTTGCAGGCATTGAAGCACGAGGGTTTATTTTTGGATCAGCCGTGGCATATGAGCTGGGAGCTGCATTTATTACGGTACGCAAAGCAGGTAAATTACCCGCTGAAACGGTCAGCCAATCTTATCAATTAGAATATGGGGAAGATAAAATTGAAATCCATAAGGACTGTATTCAGGCAAATGATCGTATTTTATTAATTGACGATTTAATTGCCACAGGAGGAACGGCGGCGGCAGCGATTAAACTCATTCGCAAGCTAGAAGGTAATATTATAGAAAGTTGTTTTGTGGTTGATCTACCCGATTTAGGCGGCAGTCAATATTTACAAACGAAACTGAATTGTCCATGCTTTTCATTGTGTGAATTTGAGGGTGAATAAGCCATTATATAGAGTAGCTTTGATTTTTTATTGAAGTTCAAAAAACAAGCATTCGTTACTGTAAAAATTCTGCTAATAAATGATAAAACCCTTGAGTATCTTCCACATGAGGCAAATGACCTGCTTGTTCTAAGCACTGTATTTTGGAATTGGGGAAGCATTGTTGGATTAAAGCATAATCTTGAGCTTGAATATAATCCGATTGTCCACCTTTAATAAACAGCGTCGGTGCAGTATAGCGTTGCTGTTTACCCAGATGAAAACTGGATATTTTTAGATAGTTTTTAGCAATTTCAGACAGATGACACTGCCAATAAAAACCTGTTGCATTGCGCTTTAAATTTTTCAATAAAAAGCTGCGTTCAACGGGATTAGAAACCACACTTGATAACCATTGTTCAGCTTGCTTACGTTGCTTAATGGTTTTAAACGGCAAGCTTAACATTGCATATAAAATGGCTTGATGTTTAGGTGAGTAGGCTTTAGGTGCAATATCAACAACAACTAAACATCGTACCCGCTGCGGATAACGCAGAGCTAAGCTCATGGCGACTTTTCCACCCATTGAATGCCCCATTAAATCACAGTGTGCAATATTTAAATCATCCAGTAAGGCAATAATATCAGCGGTCATTTCACGGTATGACATACCTTTAACGTGGGGAGAGTGACCATGATTGCGTAAATCAATACTAATCACTCGCCGTTGAGGCAATAACTTTTTAGCTTGAGAATTCCAATTATCCAAACTACCTAATAAGCCATGTAACATAATGACGGGTGTAGGATCATTATGTTGCGTTTCATGCTGATAAATACGGTAATTTAATAAAATAGACATATAGTTAGCAACGTTTTTTAATGACGTTTACGGATTTCTTGGGCTAATTGATGTACTGCCATTGCATATTTAGGGCTATGGTTATAACGCGTAATAACATAAAAGTTCTTACCACCAATCCAATATTCAGTCTCTCGTGTTCCAACTAGTTTAATCAGGCTCACTTTATCAGACCAAAAACGCCAAGGCCCTGCGGGACGTACCCCTGCTCGACTGAGTTGATTCATGGAGTAACGCGGTTTTTTCGCAGTAACATCGCCCATCTGGTCGAAGTTATTCCCTGAAATTGTTGTCGGTACGGCGACATCACCACCGCGTTTCCAACCGTGCTTAGAGAAATAATTAGCCACACTACCAATGGCATCACCTGGTCTCCATAAATCCTTTTTACCATCACGGTCAAAATCAATCGCATAGCTACGGTAGCTACTAGAGATAAATTGAGACATGCCCATTGCACCGGCATAAGAACCTGTGAGGGAATGTGGATTAATTTTTTCAGTCCGCGTTAATAAAAGGAAATGCTCTAATTCACTACGATAAAAATCGCCTCGCTTGGGGAAATCAAAGGCTAAGGTGGTTAAGCTTTGAAGGACATTATATTTACCCACATTGCGCCCGTAAGCCGTTTCTACACCGATAATGGCGACAATATACTCAGCAGGTACACCGAACTTTTGTGTTGCTGCGGTTAATGCCGTGTTATGACGATTCCAAAAATCAACACCGCCTCGAATACGGTCTTCCGTTAAGAAAATAGGGCGATAGGCTCGCCATGCTTTGCCTTCAGCAGGCGCGCGGACTTTGCCAAGCACCGCGTCACTGCGTTGAATCGGTCTAAAGATTTTTTCTAAAAATGCGGTACTAAATTTGTGCTCTTGATTCATTTTTGCGATAAATTTTCGCAAAGCAGGATAGCCCATATAATCGCCAGTACGTCCATTATTCGTATTACTATTACCTGTATTATAAGTAGGCGCACTACTATCACGGTTTGTTGTGGTGTTTCTAGGAGCAGGGTTGTAAGGGTTGGCTTCTGGAATCGTTCCTCTGGGTACATTTGGATTACTTTGGGAAGTTGGCCATTGCACCTTACTTGGATCATAAACAGGAACAGTTTCACAGCCTGCTAGACTGATTGTAAATATCAAAATAGCGATACTTGAAATGAATGTCGTAAGACCTATTGTCATTATTTATCCTCTAACCTAACATCATTGCTACTGCAATCGTTAAAAATTTCCAGTGAAAAATTACTCTTAGCTAAACTAAAATCACAGGCTGTTGTAGAAATAAGTCAGATAATTTAGCTATTTGTTCAAGATTTTTTTACAAATAGTTCCAAAACATTATCCACTCAGTATCTCCATTCATCGTTTTTACGTGTGAGGCGTATGACGATAATCGCGTTTGCGCTTTTGTAATCCCATGATAATACCAAAGGCAGCCATCAAGGTAACGATTGAAGTTCCACCATAACTTACTAAGGGTAAAGGAACACCTACCACAGGTAAAATACCACTTACCATGCCTGTATTAACGAATAAATAAACAAAAAAGGTCAGTGCTAAACTACCACCGAGTAAACGTGAAAAGGTATCTTTACCTTGCGTCGCTAGGTATAGACTGCGCCAAATAATAAACACGTATAAGCTCAGTAAAATAATATTGCCTAACAAACCGAATTCTTCCCCAAATACAGAAAAAATAAAGTCAGTATGTCGTTCTGGTAAAAAATCTAAACGGGATTGATCCCCTTCTGTCCAACCTTTGCCATATACCCCCCCCGAACCAATCGCGATTTTTGATTGAATAATATGATAACCCGCACCTAAACGATTGGATTCAGGGTCAAATAAGGTGAGAACACGTTGTTGTTGATAAGCGTGCATTCCATAGTGAAATAGGAAATAACCTCCCACAGGAATTGCAGAAAGCGTTGCAATAATTAATTTCCATGACAAGCCTGCGAAATAGATAACAAATAAGCCTGCACTGGCGACCAGTAATGATGTACCTAAATCGGGTTGTTTGACAATCAGTAAAACGGGCAACATCACAATACACAGTGCCACAATAATATCTTTGAGACTCGGGGGTAAAGGACGATCAGAAAAATAACGCGCCACCATCATCGGTCCCGCTAACTTCATAATTTCTGACGGTTGAAACCGAAATACACCAAGGTCTAACCAGCGTCTCGCTCCCATACCAATATGACCTTGTGCCATAACTAAAATAAGCAATAACACCCCCAAGCCATATACCCAAATTGTCCAAGATTGCATAGTTTTACTTTTCACTTGAGACAGTAATAGCATCACAATAGTTGCTAGCAAGATATGTAATCCCTGCCGAGATACCATGGCATAGTTTTCGCCACTAGCACTATAAAGGGTCACACTGCCCAAAAATAATAGTATGACCAGACCCGACATAAGGATAAGGTCAAGTTGATTAAACCAACGAAATACACGAGAAAGAATGTCCATTAGCGATTATTCCTCTTTTTTTTCTTTTTCTTCGTATTTTCGCCTTCTTTCGCATTTTCCTCATCTTCAGGCAGCAAATAACGCTTGAGTAAGTAGGCATCAATTATACGTCGTCCAATTGGAGCAGCGACATGACTACCCCCCCCTGAGTTTTCAGCAATAATTGCCACAGCTATTTTAGGGTCATGAGCAGGGGCAAAAGCTACAAATAACGCATGATCATGTAAATGTTTTGCTAAACGACGGGCATTATATTTTTCTTTTTGACCAATACCAAAAACTTGTGCCGTACCTGTTTTACCCGCAATTTCATAAGCAGCTCCCGCGCCTGAACGTCTAGCGGTACCGAAAGGGGAATGCATGACATTAATCATGCCTTGAATGGGTGCGTTCCACATTTTTTGGCTTTTGACTTTAACCGAAGGGAGATAACTCACGGCTTGAATCTCTTCAGGTAAGTTTTTAGACTTACGGATACCTCTTAACAAGCGCGGCTTAAGTCGTTTACCTTTCATTGATAAAGTCGAAATTGCGGAGACTAATTGTAAGGGGGTAGAAATCCAGTAGCCTTGTCCAATTCCAATATTAACAGTATCTCCGGGATACCATGTCGCATTGTGACGCTTCTTTTTCCACTCACGCGTGGGCATAAGACCTGCGCCTTCAGAAGGTAAATCAACGCCTGTTTTGCCACCAAAACCAAATAACTTCATAAAGGGGGCAAAACGATCAATACCTAAGCGATAAGCAAGGCTATAGAAATACACATCACAAGATTGTGCAATTGCATAACTCATATTAACACTGCCATGTCCGCGTTTATTCCAACAGCGATAGCGATGTCGATGTCCGGGGACTTGGAAATAACCAGGGGCGCGAACTTTTGAGGCTGGAGTCACAACCCCATAATGCAAACCTGCCATCGAAACAATGGGCTTTATGGTTGAGCCTGCGGGATAAGTGCCTTGTATGGCACGATTATAAAGGGGACGATCAAGATTATTACGAAGGGCGTTATAATTCTTATGTGAAATACCATTAACAAATAGGTTGGGGTCGTACATAGGGACACTCGCCATTGCTAAAACTTCACCGTTGCGAGGATCCATTGCAACGACTGCACCCCGCTTGCCTTTCAGTAAGGTTTCGGCGGTAATTTGTAAATTAATATCAATACTTAAAAACAAATCTTTACCGACAATAGGATCTTCTTGTTTTTCTAATTTTTGCGGTTTGCCGTGTGCATCAACTTCAATAATTCGGTAGCCTGTTTTTCCATGTAAAAGTTTTTCATGGAATTTCTCAATGCCTGATTTTCCAATATGGGTTGAACCCTTATATTCACGTTTAGCAATGCGCTTTAAATCACGTTTATCAATTTTTCCCACATAGCCCAGTACATGACCTGCGATTTCACCCAGAGGATAATAACGCTCCATTTGCACATTAATGCGTACACCAGGAAAACGCGGTTGATTAACAGAAAAAACCGCCATTTCTTTTTCGGTTAATTTACTTCGCAATACAGTGGCTTGATAACGATTTTGACGCCACATTTTTTGATAAAACTTTTGTTTTTCTTTATCACTGAGAGGAATTAATTTTTCTAGACGTTTGATTGTGTCTTTTACTTTACCAGGGACTTCATCGCGTACGACTGCTAACACATACTCTGAACGGTTATCGGCTAATACTTTACCATTGCGATCATAGATAATGCCTCTTGCAGGCGGAATTGGAAGACTTTTTAGATAGTTTTTACGGGATTCTTCCGTAAAATAGTCATGTCCTTCAACTTGTAAGACAAAAAGACGAAACAAAATACCTGCGAGTGCAAGGAAAACAACGGCTGCGGCAACTAAAGAGCGAGAATGAAAAAGCTTGAGTTCTTCATGTTCACTTTTTATTGACTCTCGTTTTACCATATTCTTTTTATTTTAATGGGTTAATTCAGTAGCTAATTATGACCTTATGTCTTTCATAGCCTTAAGAGCTTGGCAGTATACGGTAATCTGAGCCTATTGTATGCGTTTAGTAAAAAGAATTAATATAAGAAGGTGGGCTAGCATACAATACGCAATGGTTAAAGTGGGTTAATTGGGAAAAGGAAAAGTTATGAATGAAAATAGTACAGATTATTTATTAAGTGATATCGGTGCGCCCTTTGTTATTGGTTTAGCCGTGGGTTTTTTTGCTAAGAAAGCCTTAAAGGTGGCTTTATTTTTAGGTGGAATGGTTATTGTTGCATTGTTTGTAACAGAATATTATGGTATTGCCGATGTCAATGATGAGAGCTTGAAACAGGCAGCGAATGCAGCGACAGACGCAGCACGGCAATCAGGTGGATTTCTAAGTGATCGCTTAGGAAATATTACAGGTAAAGGTGTCAGTGCGACGGTCGGTTTCTTAGCAGGTCTAAAAATGGGTTAGGGTTAATATTTACGTGATGTTGAAATTACTTTAGCCACTGTAGAAATACAATAGTAGGTCTTTCTACAGTGAAGTAAAATGTATTAACTATTATTAATAACAGCGATTTACTTTACTCAAAGTCTTCTTGCTCAGCTTCTAATACCGCAAGACTGATATGTTTACCTAGCTCCTCTTCAAAGCCGTTCCAATCTTTATAATCCAACAATTTTTCTGCAATCTTTTCTTTCATCTCAAACGCTTCTAACCCTTCTTCTGATAATACTTTAACGGTTTCATAAATGGTTGATAGATAATTTTTATAATCACTTAATACCGTTTTTGAGCCTGTCTCTCCATGACCCGGAACAACATGTTCCACCTCAAACTGTAAAGCTTTTTCAATTACTGCAATACTGCCACGAAAACTGCCATCATCCATACGTGGAATACGTTTTGCAGTGACATTATCACCCGTGAAAAGGACTTTATCTTCAACTACTTCAATCATGGCATCTGTTTTTGTATGAGCATGCTCATTTAGATGAACCTTAATTGATAGTTTACCTAATTTAATCACTTGTCCATCTTTAAGTGCCTCTGTCGGAATCACTGCTTCTGTACCGTCTATTGCGCCTTCAGTCAATTTAGATAAATTCTTAATCCATGACTCTGCATCGCCTGCTTTTGCTGCTTCAATCATGTTTGGATGAGCATAAATTTTCACATCAGGATTTGCTTCTAAAAAAGCTTGATTACCTAACCAATGATCTCCGTGGACATGAGTATTAAAGACCATCGTTACAGGTTTATCCGTCACTTTTTTAATATGAACTAATACCCCACGTCCAATTTGAACACTTGAACCTGGATCAATCACGGCAACCCCTGCATCGCTAACAATGAAAGCTGGGTTATTCATAAAACCTTTATTGTCAGCATTCGGAGTTTCCAAAGGACCATGAATCACATAGGTATGTTCAGCGACTTTTTTCGCACTGTAAGATTCAGTAATACCGTGATGAACCGCCGCAGTTGAATCAGCTTTAGCGGTCGTTTTACTTATCGTTGCTTTAGCTTCGACTTTATCTGAGTCTGAACCCGAATCTGCTGCAATCACAGGTAAGGTCAATAATGCGCTACATAAAATAATTAATGGGATTTTTCTAATATACATAATCAAACTATCTTAAAGTGAGGAAAATTAGCGATAACATAGCATTACTGCGACCATAAATCTTTCCACCACATATCTTCATTGGAACTTGAAGCTGAGCGTTGCGGTATTTGCATTGTTTTCTGAATATCGTTTATATTCCAGCCTGTTAAATTGGATAAATTTTTAGCACGCTGATTCTGACGTTTAGTTAAACTTTTAAAGTATTGATTTGCCGCATTGCATTGTTCTGTTCCCTTCCAAGCATGACGAATAATATAACGCCCTTGGAAGTTTTCACGATTAGCTGTATTTTGAAACAGTAAATCTTCAGGAAAATTATGACGGTCATAACGAACATGTAAACGACTTAGATAAACATTTTGCCCTTGCTGTGGTGGGCGACGACGTTGTGATATTTGGGGTTTATTGCTTGCTTCATTCACCCAAAATACGCCTAATTCTCTTAATTCTTTATTGGATAAAGGATCAGCCGCACAGGGATCACACCAGTTCATATCCCAAGCATATTCAAGAAATACCGCTTTATTATTTTGCTTCTTAACTTGAGTACGGAACATGTCACGATAAAAATCGGCGAATTTATTTTGCGTTTTTATATAGCTTGGAATTTCAATTTCACTGGGGAGTTTAACCGTACGGTAGTTGGTAGTTTCAATGCGCCCTTGGCGACTGAGTGCATAAATAAATAGTTCTTGTTGTCCTTGACTATTGACTGTACCTAATCGAATTGGCAACATAAAACGGGAATAATCATAAGCGATTTGAATAGGACGTAAACGGGTATAGCCTGATTGATTAAACTTTTTCAGATTAACCTTTGCGACAAAGAATTTCATCTTTTGTTTTAAATAACTACCAACAACCGCATCTGCACCTTGTGGTAATTTATAACCTTGTTCCGTTAACCACGTCAGCAATCCACCACTTTGTTGAGCTGATAGCAACATAATGTCATATTCACCCACGGTATATTGCGCTTCAATCGTCACACCAAGACTGCGCGCGCGTTTTTTAACCGTAGCAGAATCTGATTTCATTGCAGGTGCTGCCATTGGCATCATTTTATACATCACAGGAGGAGAACAAGGATTTTCATCAAAATACTCCACTAAGCGCGGTGCAGAATAACTGTCTAAATGCTCAATGATTTTATTATCTGTGACATGAATTTGTTCCCGTTTTAAGACAGTGGGAACAGGCATGACCATTGCAAACTCATTTACATTGCCTTTAAAATCACTCGACATTGTGACAATATTACGTGAGCCGTCTCGTACCATGACCACTTGCGAAGATTGGTTAAATAAATCGCTACTGGCTTTTGCTACATAGAAGCCGCAAAAGGCATAGGCATTGTTTAAGCTACTAAATAGCAATAAAATCGTAAAAAAATAAAGGGGTTTTACTCGCATAATTTGCTCCGAGTGAGTGTTTGAGACCAATGATAATATTTGCCCCAAGAAATTCTATTAATCACAATGACTAAAGGTGAAGATAGGGCAAGTGCATATAAAAAAGCATTGGGAATATAAAAAGTAAATTGTAATACCCATGCAATCAATGCTAGTAAGCCACCAAACATCACTCGACCTGTTGCAGAATTAGGACTTGTCATAGGATCAGACAACATAAAAAAACTAAAAATTAATAATGCGCCATTTTGCAATTGATGTATTGGAATACTTAAATTATCCCCTAACCAAAGAGCGCGTAGAAAAATGAGACTCGCAAAAAAAACTAAAAAACTTACACTGCTTAATAAGCGGGATAAACCAATAAATAAACTCAAGCCCAAACCTAATAACAGTAAACCCCACCATAAAGAGTGTCCCCATTGCCCAGAGGCAAGCCATGTTGAGTCACTGAAGAGTAAAACAGCAACAATACCGATATTCGAAGGATTAAAGATATGGCGATTATTCCAACGTAAGACAAATTTACTAGCAATGGCAAGCGCAATAGCTAAGGCTAACCACGCAAAATGACTGGCATGTAATAACAATAAAATGGACATGCTAGAATTAATAGCACTCAGTGAATTAAAATTGAGTTGGTAGTATCGAGTAAACAGAATCTGTACCAGTAATGCACAGCCTATAACACTGGTAATGGCACTCACATCAAGGGAAAAATCTAGATAAATCATACCCCAAATGAGCAAGCTGCTTTGTACGGCTAATTGATAATAACGTGGATCAATGATTTGTCTTATTTGCATGGTTACGCCAAATCTCCCAAATTATGAATAATAGTTCATCTTTATAAGCCGTATCGACCGATTAAATTATAGTTTGTTCCACACAATAATAAAGATTTTCAGGCTATGCTGAGGGTTCTATGCTCTAATAAAACAGTATCTAAATAACTAAAAATAAACTTTAACCCCTAAAATTAATGAATTATTCTAAAATTGTTACACCTTTGCTTACTTTTCTTCTGCTTATCAGCCCTTTGTCATCCGCACTTGAAACAACAGAGCCGCCCTTACAAATCAATACATCTACAACTAATAATAGTCTCAAAAGTGCGATTGTAAAAATCTATACCGTTTCCAAAAGGTCTAACTACAAAACACCTTGGAATTCTAAGACAGTAGGAATGACAGGCTCGGGCAGTATTATTGCGAATCAGCATATTCTGACTAATGCCCATGTTGTCGCCGATGGCACCTTTATTGAAGTAAAACGCTATGGTAAAACTAAGCGTTATGAAGCTCATGTTGTCAGTGTTTCCCACGAAGCCGATTTAGCTATTTTGGAAGTAACGGATAAAGACTTTTTTAACGGTGCAAGTGTTTTATCTTTAGGTGAATTACCCAAAACTCAACAAGAAGTATTGGTTTATGGCTTTCCAACAGGTGGTGATACGATGAGTGTTACTAAAGGGGTCGTATCACGAATTGAGTATCAGCGTTATGCACATAGCGGTGAGCGTTTACTGGCTGTGCAGGTGGATGCAGCAATCAATAGCGGTAATAGTGGTGGTCCGATTATTTCGGACGGTCAGCTGATTGGTGTAGTGATGCAAAAACAGCGTAAAGCCGAAAATATTGGTTATATGGTACCCATCCCAATTTTAAAGCACTTCTTAACTGATTTAAAAGATGGTAAACGGAATGGTTTCCCTGGGTTTGGAGTACAAACACAGGATATGCAGAATTCAGCAATCCGCAAAATGTATAAAGTTCCTGAAGATCAAACAGGTGCATTGGTTTATCACATCAATTACAACTCACCAGCTAAGGGTATTATTGAAGTCGGTGATGTGATTACAGCGATTGATGGGCATAATGTCACCGATACGGAGCAAGTTGAATATCGTAAAGGAGAATATATTTCTCATTGGTATTACCTCGATTTACATCAAATTGGTGAGACGGTTAATTTCGATATTCTCAGAGCAGGACAAGAAAAAAAGGTCAGTGTAAAGTTAGCCCGTGCTTACAATCCTTATCGTCTTGTACCGTATCAACGCTATGATCGTGAACCTAGCTACTTTATTTGGGGTGGTTTTGTATTTACACCGTTAACCACTAACTATATGGCCGAAACCAAGTGGACACCTGAAGAATCCTATCAATGGTCGAGTGAAGATCAGCAAGAAGTGGTGGTTCTATCACAAGTATTAGCCGACTCCGTTAATAAGGGTTATCACAATATTGCCGATATTATTGTGGCAAAAATTAATGGTCAACGTTTTGCTAATATGCAACAATTTTATCAAATCCTAACGCAGTCTAAACAAGACTTTATTATCTTTGAAGATAAATTTGGCTATCAAGTCATTATGGATCGATTGGCTGTTGAAGCCCGTAATAACGCTATTTTAGAGCGTTATAATATTCGCCATGGTACTTCTCTGAGTTTATTGCAGACAAAACCTGCACTGTCAAATGAGACTCAACAAGCAGGTAATCAAAATATTACGCCAAAGCTTTAAGGTATTGAGACTTTAGGGCAAATGATTTAAAGTTATTAATATAAAAATTGTGTACTTTCATTTACTTACCTTTTTTTGTTAGAATATTTCTTTTAACCATTGGCATAATTTTTTGTATTCTTCTGAATTTTCATCCAATAAATTATCATACACAATATGATACAGACCATGCCCTGGTGTTGTTTGCCATGCTAACCTTGATTTGGCATATATCTTCTTTTTTTAAAGCCTGATACGTTTAAAATTTTTGTTATATCATCTAATGTTTTGCTCTTACCCGAACCATGCCGAATATAATCTGCATCAAGAATGGCTGCTATATTCGTTATTTGCCCATCTTCTAGTTG
>WFRR01000172.1 GCA_015486375.1 Thiotrichaceae bacterium | reverse complement strand
CAACCATAATGATGATAATTTTAGTATCGACTGACTTTAAGTCAACTTTAAACTGTCTTTTAGACAGATAGCTTCTAGTCGGCTTTAGCCGAAACTGCGACTTTCAGTCGTAACCTGAAACTATGGACTTTAGTCCATAGTCGTTGTTTTCACCAATCGATAAAGGATTGATTTATGTCTGCGACATCATACGCACCTGTTTGTCCACCTGCAAAAAACACCGCAGAAATGCCGCTTGCCTTGGGTATTAAACTCGGCTTTATCAAAGACAATCGCTTCCTTTTCGACTACGAACACTCCAAAATCATCTACGATCGCTGCTTAGATCATATTTCCACTTGCCAACTATCTGCTCGCTGTTTACGCGTGTTTAATACTATTTTGCGACAAACTGTCGGTTTCAGTAAGCGGGAAGATCACGCCACTACCACCCGTTTAGAGCAACTCACTAAAATTCGCCACGATCATATCGGCAATACGCTGAATTATTTATCCAAGCGTAATATTATCAAATGGCGCAAAGGTGGCAAATATAACAATTATTTGTCCATTAACTATGACTTCGCCTCATGGGGTGAGCGCAATCCTGCCAAACAAAATCCGAATAATGACCCCACCATATTACTGCCTGATTACTATATAAAAACCCCGATTGATCAAGGGATTAGCTTTGATGATGAACCTGAAGATTTAGAAAACCCCGTATATGTTGAGCCCGTTGTCGCAGAGACTCAAACCAGTATGGATGCGGCTCAAATAGAAGCTATGACGGCTTTAGAACAGCGATTTAAACAGGAAAAAGCCAGTATGGAAGCGGAGTATTTAGACAAAGATTCAATGATTCAAGTGGTATCGGATATTGTAGATGATAAATTTTCCCAGATAAAACAGTTGTTTAAACAAAACACTCAACCCAACCCTGTTGAACCTCAAGTTGATACGGAATCAGATACAACGGAAGCCCTTAAAAACAGTCAACAATTAGAACAACAAGAATCCGAAATTGAAGCCTATCAACGTGAAATTACCGCGTTAAAACAGCAATCTCAACAAGAAATAACTGAGTTAAAACAGCAATCTCAGCAAGAAATAACCGAATTAAAACAACAATCTGAAGAAATAGTGTTGGAAAATCGTCGTTTACATGAAAAACAAATTGAAACGCACATTCAAAATCAACCCCCCGAACATTCTATTCGTCAGGATTATTTATTAAATAACTCGCCCATATCGCAAAATTTTGAATCATTTGAATCAATGGATTATCCGGTACAACTGTCTAAGGATGAGTGTATCAGTGCTAAAACCGTGGTCATGAAATCACCCCAAAAAGCACAAGATATTCTGGATTTACTCGCCATTCGCCTCAATCAAACCCAACCTGTCTTGAATAACCCCATTGCTTATTTAGCCCGTTTAGTCCAGAAAGAACAAAGCAATGAACTGGACTTCAGTGCTTTGCAAACCTTTACCCGACCTCAAGTGATTCAACGCGATTTACAAGACTTAATTCAGGCACATAACCGCGACTATGGCATGTATATCGCTTATGGTGAAATGACCAAAAGCTACGATTTCCAACCTGATGACCCCGATAACTATGCTGAACTGAAAGAGATTGAAGATCAATACAGTGACAGTTTTGATCGCGCACAAGCCTCTTATGATTCCCTTAAAGCCTATATTGCTGACTATCAACTCGACAGTGCTATTTTAACGGGACTCGATTCTAATGCTTCTGCATCTGCTTCTAATCCAATAAAAAGTGAATAAGACCTGATCCCTATAGCTTAGTTAAGCTTAATTTCCACAAGCAGCATTACTACCTTGACAGGCAATAACCGTGTTATTTGTGCCATTTTGGGTAACATCCATTGTATTGTCTGATCCAAATTGTGACAATGTACTGCTATTTCCTGTACCTGATGCGTTATAACTTAGAATATTATTAGCACTGGCAAAATCGATATTACCCTGTTGAGTGATAAGCGTATTATCTGCCCCCGTAATATTGATGGTGGCAATATCATTACTGGAGTTTTCTTGGAACGATTGCGTATTATTATTATCACCTAATATATCAATATTAATTTGACTATTAGTTGCCAAATATTGGTTCGTAGTACTACTATTATTATTGCCTATTTGGTTGATAGTAGAAGAAACTCCTGTTGAGTCTAACTGATTAATATTAGCGAGGTTAGCTTGTCCATTTTGACTAATACTGGCAGACAAATTGCTACTAAGACTATCGCGACCTTCCTGATTAATATTGGCTTCATTGGCTGATCCAGATTGTTGTATACGAGCAATGGCACTATCGACATTTTTTTGCAAGATATTAGCCGTTTGATTATCACCTTCTTGAGTCATTATCGCTTGAGAACTAATTGCATCTATCTGAGAAATATTAGCAATATTATTGACACCTCCCAATTGATTAACTTCTGCAATTGCACTAGATGCACCTTGTGCCGCATTTGAATTAGTTTGTTGTATTTTGATACTCGAAGTACTGCTATCCGCCGCTTGATTAATTTTGATGTCATTACCTGCCAATACAGGAGTTGATAATAGACCGATAATTAATCCTGTTAGAATTTTTTGTTTCATGATTCGCCTTTAGAAAAGTATTAATAAATTATTTTAAGTACAATTAATGACTGGAAGTATTACCGCATATTTTATTTATACTTAGCTCTGTATTAAACAGTAATACAATAAAATTATACAATACTTAATAGCTATGCAATGATAGCTAAAAACTATAGATATTTTTTTATTGAAAAGGAGCAAGCCGAAATTGATGCACTGATTGAGGACAAAAACAAAGTGATAAAGCAAGACAGAGCTGGATGAAACAACGTATCAAACCCTCTTAGAAGAAAATTATTTTCACTACTGAGAGGATATTTATGCGGATAAGATTGCTGAACACAGAAAGGATTTAGCAGAACGCCGGACTAAAATTTATGCTAGTTAGCTTATCGCTTCTGTTTGGCTTCATACTTTCTAAGTAATTCTTGAAATTTAGCCTGATTGTCAGTATCGATAACAGGCACAATTAATGTAATACCTTCAGGTACCGCATTGGGTGATTTAAGTTTATCCTTATTTGCATCATAAATAGCGATATACATATTGGGTTTGCCATAGTTACGTTGGGCTATATCACTGAGTGTATCGCCTCTTTTAACCGTGAGTAATAAAATAGTTTTCTTACTTTCTTTATATTCATCACTACCCTTCTCATCTTTACTCAACTGTGAACCCTCAACTATTTTGCTGATTTCTGCTAGTCGTTGTTTGTTCTTTTTAGAAGAAGTCGTTTTACTACCTAAGCTTACTTGAGACGGACGTTTTTTAACATCAGTTTGCGCTTCAGTAACATTTTCAGCATCAATTTGCGCTCCAGTAACATTTTCAATAATCGTATCTTCATAGGCAGACCGCATTGACTCTACCTGTGAGTCAGAAAAATGAGAATATCTTTTCCTTAAATCTTGTTCAAAAATATCCGCCTGCTTTTGTAAAGATGTACCTGTTTCAACTTCCTGAACCATTGCACTAATACTGCTTTTTAGGGATATTGTTTTGGTTGCTCGATCCTCTTCAGCATAAATTAATACAGGTAAACTAATAAGGTTTACTAGGATGAAGTGATTGATTATATTCTGATATTTTTTGATCATAATGGTTCTTCTCCGTTTCGAAATATATGAGTGTTAGTTAGATTTTGGCTTTACAATCGTTAAACCAAATGATTGCCATGCCTGCATTCCACCCCGATACCACAATATTTTTTCTGCAGGATAGCCTAGTTTTAACAGTGCTCGAATAGCTTTAGGTGATTGACCACACCAGGGACCATTACAAAACAGCATCAACTTAACGACATCATCAAATATCCATTTTTCTTGTTCCCCTTCTTTTTGCCCAATTTCCTCATCACTCTCTTCTGCACCCAGTAACTCTAATAAAGAAACTGTATTATAATCTTCAAATCCTCCAGTGAACATGGTAAATGGAATACTAATAGAGCCAGGAATTGTACCTTTCACATGCCAGTCTTTTAACCTAGCATCAATTAGCAAACCTGTTTCCATATGGACTTCATTTTGTAAAAATTTCAGTAACTCTAACTCACCCACTGTTTGTATATCTTTCGATAACTCTATGGGTCGAATACAAAAAGGAGGGCATTTACGCGATGTCTTAGCAAAACTATTTGTCATCTTGTAGTGTGTATCTTGATTTCTCTGAATACGGACTACTTTTCCTTGGTGATCCACATCCAAAAAGGGTATATTTTCAGTGATTTTTACTTCAAAATTTTCAGGATCATTTTTATCAGCAGCTTGCTTTTTTTTGCTACTTTCTTCTATTTTAGCATTTTTATTACCGTCCCCACTTTCTTCAGAGTTTTCAGTGACGGTCTTAGTATTATCAGGTGTTTCTTTTGCCAGAATAAAGTGGCTATTCAATAGCAACAAAATACTGAGAATAAGATGGATAGAAAGAGAAGGTTTTCTTATGAGTACTGTATACATTATTTTGCCCTAAGTATATAAGATTTTAACAATGAGTTAGATTCAACTAACTATAGAGAGTGACCGCGTAGACTAACAGAGTTAAACTAAAATGTTTAGTGCTATTTAAATGATTATGTGATAATAATTTACTTAATTCTATTAACGAACACAGTACCAGTATCTCTACACAGCTATTAAAGTTATGGTGTATATACTTAAGGATGATTAAATGAAATATTTTGAAATGCTAAGAAAGTTATTCAATAGCCTATTTTTTTTGATAAAAAGTAATAAAAAACAAAAAGTGCTTAACACTCAGAAAAAATCTACTCAACATATGTCCCCTTTATTTTCTACTAATTTTAAACATCAAGACCCCAATTTAAAGACAGTGATTAGTCAGAAGCTTGTTAGCGATAACTCTAAGGATCGAACCATTATCAGCGGAAGCATGCTTAAAGGTAATGGAGTAATTATTAATCATATACCTAAGGATAATAAAATAAGTGTTGACGATGACATATTGAAAAATGATGATGAAATTACCATTATTGATCCAATTGAGATTAATAAAATTAATAACAGAATAAACATAAGTTATGATGATGAAGTTAGCGATGATGATGTAACCCGTCTTTACAAACCAAAATTAAAGGATCAAGATGATGATGTAACTCTCCTTTACAAACCAAATATTTAGTAGTGATCAGTGTTCCAATAACTTATCTAAGAGGTTAAGAAGTTGAAAAAAAAGTCTATAATTACACCTTCACATATGTCTACTTTAAAAGTACTTATTAGTGGTGGTGGACCTATTGGATTAAGTTTTGCCTTATTATTGGAAGAACTAATGGGAGATAGCGTTGCAATTACACTTTATGATGCTCGTTGGCAAAAAAGCCAATCAACAGTCATATGGAGAGCAAATGAATCATTAAGTGCAAGGCGACAACAAGTAATTACCTTACAAAGTCGTCATTATTTGGAATATTCAAAAGAGATTCGAGAACGAATTTTTCAAAAAGAAGCCTATTCAGAGGTATGGCCAGAAGGACAAGATTCAATTAGGGGTCATCCTCCACGCAATATACGTATTGCACATTTAGAAGATATACTCTTAGAAGTTGCAAACGAGAAATCTAGTACTATTAACCTAGTTCCTCGTCCTTTTCATGCTAATAAGATGCAGAAAGAGCTTAAAGACCACCATATTTTAGCCATTTGTGAAGGAGGGAATTCACGTACTCGAGAACATTTTATTGATAAATTTGGTCAAGCCGATACGGCTATGTACTCGATTAATGGTCAACACGTACAAGATACTATTTTAGGTTTAAAGGTAAAATCTGAGCTGTCTGATCCGATGTCTATGTTATTAACTATTGCTCAAAATCGATTTTTACTCAATACGCTTAATGGCAATGGTTTTCTTAATATACGTTTGAGTGATGAGGAAACTCAAGAAGCTGTTGGTATGGATATGAGTCGTCATGAAGTGCATTTAAAACGCTGTATCCAATCTGAGCCTTGTTTAATGGAAGTCTCCAAACAATCCTCTGAGCATTTTTATTGTGCAACTCATAGTACGGTATTTTTACCTGCTTTACTCAAAGTTTCCCCGCTCTGGGCTAGAATTCAAGAAGGTTTGAAACTTTTTAAAATTAAGCCAGAAAATTTAACCG
The DNA here is from genome assembly GCA_015486375.1 of Thiotrichaceae bacterium. Taxonomy (GTDB): domain Bacteria; phylum Pseudomonadota; class Gammaproteobacteria; order Thiotrichales; family Thiotrichaceae; genus S015-18. The sequence continues at coordinate 1,114 of WFRR01000172.1, read as the reverse complement.
CAATTACTACTTTTAAGCTTGACCTTGTACACAGACCTCGATTTAGCAGCATGATTTATCCTAATACAGCCAAACAGTCAGGTACTTTTGCTTTTTTATTAGGGGATGCTGCCAATGCCATTCACTTTTGGTCTGGGCGGGGTTTAAATCATGGTATTGCGAGTGCTGTCTCATTGAGTCAATGTATTAATGAAAAATGGCAATCAAAACCTTTTTCAGATGCTGATTTCACTCAGCATGAAGGTAATATGTCAATGTTGCAATATCGGCATAAAACGCGTGCATGGCATACGATGACAGCTATAGACAGTGAGGGAAATACTTATGCTATTAAGGATAAAATCTCTGAGAGTATTTTTACAGGCGAAAATGACCAATTAAATAAGTTAACTGACCTTGAAATATTACTGGTTCGCCTTGAAAAAATAAAACAGCGTTTACAAAGCAAGGTAAATAACTTACCGACTCAAAAACAGTTAAGACAACACCTAAATATACTTAAAGCTGAAACTTTAAGAACCTTAGTGCAAAGTGATGCTTGGAACACGCAGTTAATGGCAGGTGCAGAAGTTGATGTAGATATATTGTGTAAAAAACCTACTTTATCAACCCGTATTACTTTTGAACCAGAAAATACATTAGCACCCACAAAAAATAAATTAGCGGTTTTAGCTTCATTATGTTATGTCGAAGGGGCTAAACAAGCGTTAGAACTACAACCCAGATTGGATCTAATGGATAAAAAAGAACTCAGAATTGGTAGAAATATTGATTGGAGTGACCTATATCTTAATGATAGAGCTATTTCTCGTTACCATGCAGTGATTATAATCAGTGACCACGGAATAAGCATTCAAGATAAAGGCAGTATGGGGGGAACCTATCTGAATGGAGAGCGTCTAGAGGCAAATGTACCCACTTTATTGAAGCACAGTGATCATATTAGTTTTAGCAGAGGTATTACTTATAAAGTGATGCTGCATACAGTTACTAAAAAAGTTACTTTTTAGTTTTTTCATTGATATGCCCACTTCGTTATATAAACTGAGGTGTGGCGCAATGATGGATAAACTGCGTATCCTCTACCAAGTCATCGAGTGAATTCTTGGCTACT
>WFRR01000171.1 GCA_015486375.1 Thiotrichaceae bacterium | reverse complement strand
TGCGTACCGCATCTTTAGCCGTGTAACAGCCTGCGGTATTGGGTAATATTGTGTATTTATCAGGCGTGATAACATCAAGTAAATTTGGCTCGTTTGCATCTTGACCGATATTAGTACGGCGAATAGCAACAGTGATAATATCTGCTTCAGCAGCATCAGTTGCAAGTTTTGTTTCGTTAAGATCTTTATATTTTCCTGAGCCGACTAATAAACGAGAGCTATAAGTTGTGCCTGCAATTACTAGTGGTGTGTCAGTCATATGGTAAAGATATTTTTAATAATGGCGGAGAGTGAGGGATTTGAACCCTCGAAAGGGGATAAACCCTTTACACCCTTAGCAGGGGCGCGCCTTCAGCCACTCGGCCAACTCTCCATGAAGAAAAATATTATACGCTAAAAAAATGAGAGTTTTAAATGGCGTTTTAAAAGCCGTACTGGTATTTTAAATTTAAATTTTTATACTGTTCTTTAGGATCAAGTTTTAGTCGTATCTTGCCCCAGTCACCTTCAAGTTTTAATTTTTCTTCTAGTGCCTTTAGTTTTCTTTTAGTGTTGAGCATCATTTGTTCGGTTTTATTCCATCCTGGTTCATCACTATCGATTGCACCGAGCTGCTGTTCAAAATACAACAGTTGATTTTTAATGTTGTTTGTTTCAGTGTTAATGACGTTGATATCCATATCCATGTCTATTTGCGTATCAAGCTCTAATAAATTGAAATCTAATACTTCTATTTCTTCTTTTATATCTGCTTCTGATTTAGTGATAATTTCTGCTTCTGCTTCGTCCGCCATGGTTATGACATCGCTTTGCATAGTTTCAATCTTAGTTGCTTGCTCTAAATTATTAATAATTGTTTCATTGTCTGACATGTTCTTATTGGCTTCAGTAGATATTGTTTGTATTGTTACCTCTGTTGAAACCTGTTTTACTTCAACGAAAGTTTGTTGTAGTGTAGGTGTGGATATTTGAGAAGACGGAGTGACTTCTTTAGTCTCTGTTTCTTGGCCAATGATAAGTCCAAGCACAATAACGCCTGTTATTAGAAAACCATTCGATTTAGTTTCTTTGTTTTCATTGGTAGATTTTAAAACCAATTATAAAGACCTAGTGCATTAACACAAACAAAGACAGCGTTAAGCAACACTAAAGATTTGTCATTGTTTTTAGTGGCTTGAATAACCCAGCTAATGGCAGATAACATAAAAAATATATAGCCCGTAAAGACTTCATCAATGTTCAGTGCAACTAATAAGGCGCCAGTTATGCCGGTAATTGTGCCCAACCAACCCCAAGCATTATTCATGGATTTCAAAGTCGTGTGTGACAGTGGCGGTTTTGCCTAGCATGATAGAAGCGGAGCAGTATTTATCTGCCGATAAACTAACCGCTTTCCCTACTTTTTTGTCATTAAGATTATTACCTTTAACGACAAAATGAATGTGGATTTTGGTAAATACTTTTGGATGTTCGTCAGCGCGTTCGGCACTGATTTCTGCGTAGCAATCACGCACTTCTTCGCGCATTTTTTTCAACGTTGATACAACATCAACGGTTGTACAGCCACCCATACCTAACAGTAGCATTTCCATAGGACGAATGCCTAAGTTCTTACCACCGAGGTCTTCTGGTCCGTCCATTACCACGGCATGACCACTGGCTGATTCTCCAACCATCATCATGCCGTCAATCCATCTGACTATTGTATTCATATTATTACCCTTTAAAAATTTCTTGTAATGCAACGCCAGGGTCATCTTGACGCATGAACGCCTCACCCACTAAGAAGCTATAAACATCATGTTCGTGCATAAAGGCAACATTTTCTGAAGTTAGAATACCGCTTTCAGTAATAACCAGTATGTCGTCTTTAATTTCACTAAGTAAATCAACTGTGGTTTGTAATGAAACATCAAAGGTACGTAGATTACGATTATTGATGCCAATCATAATAAGTGGCAGCTTTAGTGCGCGTTTAAGCTCTTCTACATTATGCACCTCGACCAAAATATCCATGTTAAGCTGCATTGCATGTTGCGCCAGTATCTCCATTTCCCCATCACTAAGACAAGCGGCGATGAGTAGAATGCAGTCAGCACCCATGACACGTGCTTCTAATACTTGGTACGGATCAATGATAAATTCTTTGCGTAGGATTGGTAAAGAAACCGCTTCTCTAACATCGATTAAATATTGGTCGTCACCTTGGAAAAAATCTTTGTCAGTCAGTACTGATAAACAGGCGGCACCATGTGCCTCATAACTTTTAGCGATTTCAACTGGATTAAAATTTTCACGCAAGATACCCTTTGAAGGCGATGCTTTTTTGATCTCTGCAATAATAGCATTTTGCTTGAGATCTACTTTGTTTTTTAGTGCCTGGTAAAAATCAACTGTTTCACGATCATCGTAAGCTTTTTTCATCATCTGATCGAAAGAGATGATCTTTTTACATTCAATTACTTCTTGCTCTTTTCGGGCAATAATCTTTTTTAGAATATCGGGCGTATTTGTCATGATTAAGTATTTTAAAGGAATTGTATAACTTATAATTAAACTTTAGATTTTGAACGCAGTAAAAAATATGAAATTATTGGATTTTGAAGTTGGCATTGACCAGCCATTTTTTCTTATCTCAGGCCCTTGTGTGATTGAATCTGAAGCCTTGGCTTTAGAAACAGCAGCGTATCTTAAGAAGGTTACTGAAGACTTGGGCATTAATTTTATTTATAAATCTTCTTACGACAAGGCAAACCGATCTAGCACAGGCAGTTTTAGAGGTTTGGGTATTGAAGAGGGTTTGCGTATTTTACAAAAAGTAAAAGATGAGATAGGCGTACCAGTATTGACTGATGTTCACGAAGATACGCCATTAGACGAGGTGGCGTCAGTTGTGGACATGATGCAAACGCCAGCTTTTTTAGTACGCCAGACTAACTTTATTCAGAATGTGTGTAAACAAGGTGTTCCTGTAAATATTAAAAAAGGCCAATTTCAAGCGCCTTGGGATATGCAGAATGTAGTCGATAAAGCTTTTGAAACTGGCAATCAACAAATTACTATCTGTGATCGTGGTACCTCTTTTGGCTATAACACCTTAATATCAGATATGCGCGGTTTATCAACCATGCGTTCAACAGGGCAGCCTATTGTATTTGATGCGACGCATTCAGTACAACAACCGGGTGGCAATGGGCTTACTTCGGGTGGTCAAAGAGAGATGGTGCCAGTACTTGCACGTGCAGCTGCCGCTGTTGGTGTTTCAGGGTTTTTCATGGAAACTCATCCAAATCCAGAGATTGCTTTGAGTGATGGTCCTAATATGATTCCAATTCATAAGATGGGCGAGATGTTAAAAGCATTGCAAGATATTGACAATATTACCAAGCAGAATGGATTTTTAGAGGAGCAATTAACATGATGCGTATTGCAGTTGTTGGTGCCTCTGGGCGTATGGGACAAACCATTATTGAGGCGATTAGTCAAAATGACAAAGTGAGCTTAGGCGCTACGTTTGATAAGGGTGATGACTTAAGTGTAGCGTTAGATCAATTTGATGTATTGATTGACTTTACTCGACCTGAGGCTACGCTTGATTATCTAAATACATGTGTCACAGCAGGCAAAGCCATGGTTATCGGCACCACGGGGTTTGATAATGCAGGGCTTGAGGCAATCAATAATGCAGCACAACAAATTCCCGTGGTCTTTGCACCGAATATGAGTGTTGGCGTGAATGTATCATTGAAATTATTAGACATGGCAGCACGCGTTATTGGTGAAGATGCTGATATTGAAATTGTAGAAGCACACCACCGTCACAAAGTAGATGCACCTTCAGGCACAGCGTTGAAAATGGGCGAGGTTGTGGCTAATGCTTTAGGCAGAGATTTGGCTGCCTGTGCAGTATATGGTCGTGAAGGTATTGAAGAGCCGCGTGATCGTCAAACTATTGGCTTTTCTACCATTCGTGGTGGTGATGTAGTTGGTGAACATACCGTTAGCTTTTTTATGGAAGGTGAGCGTGTTGAGATTACTCATAAGGCCTCATCACGACTAACCTTTGCCAATGGTGCTGTTCGTGCAGCTGACTGGCTAGAAGGTCAATCTGCTGGGTTGTATTCAATGCAAGATGTATTAGATCTTTAGGAGTTGAAAATGTTGTACGCTGTTATTTCTCAAGATGTTGAGAACTCATTAGAAAGACGTATGGCTGTACGCCCTGCACATATTGAACGTTTAAATATTTTAAAAAATGAAGGTCGATTAATCTTGGCCGGACCACATCCTGCAATTGATAACAATGAGCCTGGTGAGGCTGGTTTTACTGGCTCGCTTGTGGTCGCAGAGTTTGATTCTTTAGAGGATGCCCAAACCTGGGCAGATGCCGACCCATACCTGGCCTCAGGTGCGTATGAAAGTGTTATGGTTAAACCCTTTAAAAAAGTATTGCCGTGAGTTTAATTTTCCGGCCTTTGTTTGAAAAAGAAAGCTCAACTTATACTTATTTATTAGCTGATTCAATCACCAAAGAAGCCATTATCATTGATGCAGTTGCTGAGACTCAGCAACGTGATATTGGTTTAATCGAAGAGCTGGCGTTAGATCTTAGATATATTATTGAAACCCATGTGCATGCAGATCATATTACTAGCTCTTGTCCACTTAAGCAAAAATTCACCAATGCCAAAATTGTTCTAGGCGAATCTAATCCAGTAGCTTGCGCCGATATTTTAATTAAAGATGGTGAAAATCTTGAATTTGGCAACTATAGTATTAAGGCTATGTCGACACCAGGCCATACAGATGGCTGTATGTCGTATGTTGTGGGCGATAAAGTTTTTACCGGTGATGCGTTATTGATTAGAAGTTGTGGTCGTTGTGACTTCCAAGGTGGTTCAGCAGAAAAATTATTTGATTCTATTTCACGATTATTTACATTGCCAGACGAAACCTACGTTTACCCTGCGCATGATTATGGTGGTAGAACCGTGAGCTCAATTTGGGAAGAAAAAGCTTTTAATGAAATGATTGGTGGTGTTGATAAGGCGGAATTTGTACGTCGTGTTAATGCAATGGAATTGTCATTACCCGCCAAAATTCATGTTGCTGTTCCGGCCAATCAAGTCTGCGGCTCTAAAATTGTGACTGACTAATGGTTAACGGTTATTCGCTAGACCCGCATCCCCGAGCTAACTTTGCTAAAGAACAATTTGCAGTGGTACGGATTCCTCGTATTAAGCGCGATAGAGTCCCGGCTATGAGTGTTGAAATAGTTGCAGACTTGGAAACCGCTATAGCGCAATCCAACCCTGATGAGAAGTTTTATCCAGCCAAAGTTGTTGGCCCAGCGCGCTCCTCTGAGGGTGCGATGCTTTATTATATTATTGAAATGTACTAACTTATGAAATGGTTTGGCCTTATCTTCATTTTTTTATCTTCGGTTATAGTTGCAGGTGAAGAGTTAGAAGTTGAGCTTAGCTCTGGCAGTACTATTAGTATTGACGTATACGTGTCAGGTGGAGAAACCTTATTCCTGTACTTACCCTCTGAGCGAGGTTTTGGAAAAGGTCATGTGTCTACTGCACAACAGTTAGCCCTTGATGGTTATGATGTTTGGGTGGCTGATTTACATAGCAGTTATATGATGCCAAAATATCGCAGTAGTATCGATCGCTTTAATATTGATGATTTAATTGAATTAGTAGATATTGCTAAAAACAAATCATTTAAAAAAATATTCTTTTTGACTTCAGGCCGAGGTGCTCAATTAGCACTTAAAGTTGCTTATCAATGGCAATTAAACAATCCAAAATTAGATTTATTAAGAGGGCACATATTACATTCTCCACATTTGATTGATGGTAAGCCTGATCTTGGAAGAATTGCCAAATATATTGGTGTTGCTAAGTACAGTAATTTACCAATTTATATGTTGTTACCGCAATTTGGCACTAAGTATTTTCGTGGTGAAGAAATTGCTAAGCAATTAGAGAAGGGTGGTAGCTCAGTATTTATACATCGTTTCAAGGAAGTTCATGGTGGCTTTCATATGCGTGATGCTAAAGATTTAACTAAGATTGACGTTCAAGCAAAAGACAGTTTGAGTGAAGTTTATATCCGGGCAGTTCGATTAATGAATACCGTGAGTATTTCAGAGCCATTGACGGCAAATAAAAACATACAAAAATCATCTAAAGTTATTTTTAGTGAGCCCAGGTTGAAGCTTTATCAAGGCAAACAAAATATCCGGTTAAAGCTCAATACATTTGATGATAAGTTAGTAGATATTAGTAAATATAAGGGTCGAGTTATTTTGCTTAATTTCTGGGCAAGTTGGTGCAGGCCTTGTGTCAAAGAGATTCCTTCATTAGTGCGACTTCAGCAACAGTTTGACCAAAATGATTTTAAGATTGTTACCATTAATATTGGCGAGTCTAAAGAGCAGATTGTAGAATTTATGAAAAAAGTAAAAATGGAATTGCCAATTATGCTTGATGCTGATGGACAGGCAGTAAAAGATTGGGGTGTATACGCCTATCCTTCTAGCTTTGTTTTAGATAGAAAGGGCGTTATTCGTTACGCTTATCGTGGAGCTTTAGAGTGGGATTCACAGCCAATTATCAATACTATTAGAGGGCTTCTTTGAAACAATACGACGTCATTATTATTGGTGCAGGTGCTGCAGGGCTGATGTGTGCTATTGAGGCCAGCAGGCGCGGGCGAAAAGTGCTGGTTCTAGAAAGCAGCAATAAAGTCGGTAAAAAGATTTTAATTTCAGGCGGTGGTCGTTGTAATTTCACCAATTTACATATTGATCCTGAAGCTTACCTTTCTCAAAACTCGCATTTTTGTAAATCAGCGCTAGCTCGCTATACCCAGTGGGATTTTATTGCGCTGATGGATAAGTACAAATTGAGTTGGCAAGAGAAAACACTGGGCCAGTTGTTTTGTGATGACAAGGCGCCAGCCGTATTAAACATGTTGCTTGAACAGTGTAAGAGTGTCGGTATCAAATTAGATTCAAAGGTAGAGAGTATTGAATTTAAAAACCAATATGTTGTGGTTGCAGATGGACAGAAATATCAGTCAGAGTCGTTGGTGATTGCCACTGGTGGGCCTTCCATTCCTAAAATGGGCGCAACTGATTTTGGCTTGCAAGTGGCTAGGCAATTTGGCATTAAAACCATTTCTTTTAGGCCGGCATTGGTGCCTTTCACTTTTCATCAGAATGATATTGATAGATACTTTAAAGATTTATCAGGCTTGTCAGTTGATGCCATAGTGAGTTGTAATGGGCAAAGCTTTAGAGAGGGAGTGTTAATTACTCATCGAGGTATTAGTGGCCCAGCAATTTTGCAGATTTCGTCATATTGGTATAAGGGTGATGAAGTTAGTGTTGATTTATTGCCGGATTTAGATGCCAGTGATTGGCTATTAAAAATGCAGGAAGATCGTGGCAAGGCAGAGCTAAAAACAATTTTATCCAAACTTTTTCCCAAGCGTTTGGCTACTCGTTTGGCTGACACTTTAACTGATCAGCTACTGTCCAGCTTGCCTTTAGGTCAAATTAAGCAGAGTGATTTAAAAGCACTAGGCGCTACGTTGAATAATTGGGTGTTACGCCCTAGTGGCACTGAAGGCATGCGTATAGCAGAAGTGTGTACCGGTGGCGTCAATACAGATGAGCTATCTTCTAAAAGTATGGAAGTTAAATCACAAGCAGGATTGTATTTTATTGGTGAAACAGTTGATGTTACTGGCTGGTTGGGTGGTTACAATTTTCAGTGGGCTTGGTCGTCAGGCTGGGCTGCCGGTCAAGTGGTGTAATCTTTACCAATCATATTTAGTGTATGATTTGAGTCATGTTGTTATTATAGATTATGTTGTACAATGACCCACTTTACTATTTAGAGCGTGACCAATATGTTTGCATTTGGAGAGAAGGTTGAGAACTATGACACGCTTATGTTTAATGAGCGCGAGGTAAGAGCTGCTGCTGGCATTGTATTTTTATTTGCCTTTATGGCTTTTATGAGTGGGTTTTTAACTGGTAATAATGAGCCGACTAAGCTCATGGTGTCGGTATTCTTGTTTGATTTCTTTATTCGAATTTTTATCAATCCTAAGTATTCGCCATCAATGGTGGTTGGTCGTTGGATAGTTAACAATCAAAAACCCGAATATACAGACGCTGCACCCAAGCGATGGGCTTGGTCATTTGGGTTTATATTGGCAGCTGTTATGTTTTATTTGGTAGTGCTAAACGAGATTCGTGGCCCTGCTAATATTTTGACTTGCGCTTTGTGTTTGGGCTTATTGTTCTTTGAAGCAGTGTTTGGAATTTGTGCTGGCTGTAAAGTTTACAACCTTGTTCATCAAGAAAAGGTTAAGCATTGTCCAGGTGGAGTTTGTGATTTAAGCAGAGGGCGAGACAAAATTCAATATTTAAATTTTGTACAAAAATCAATATTCACCTTGTCAGTTTTGGCGTTATTTTATTTGGCATTTGGTGATATTATTAGTCTTTTAATAAAAGGATAGAAAATGAAAAATATAAAAGTACTTTGGTCAATTATTATTCTATTATTAGTTATTGTTTTAGGTGTTGGGTATCAGTTTGTAACCGGCTCAGTGTTAACAGCTAAAGATGGGAGAACTGCAATTGTCCTAACTAAGGGCGAGCGTAATTTTGTCCTGACTGAAATGCGCGGCTTGTTAAGCCATATGCAGCAATTAATAAGTGCAGCAGCAGATAAAGACATTGATAGAACCATTAAGATTGCAAAGCTTTTGACTGAAGACTCAAAGGGAGAAACGCAAGTATCAATTATTGCTAAGACCCCGCTTGCGTTTAAAAAGCTAAGCACTAATATTCACACTCAATTTGGTGAGCTTTATGCTGATGCGGTAACAAAAAGAGATACAGATCATTCGTTAAAACAAGTTTCTATCATTATGCAAAATTGCATTGCTTGTCATGGAGCATATCAGTTAGTAGAATCAGATAAATAAAACCAATTTAATTTAAAAAATAAGGAGCATTATGAAAAATCTAAAAAAATTATTTACTTTATCAATATTAACTTTGAGCTTTGCATCGCTTGCGTTGTTTGGTATTGGCGAAGATAAGAAAGACGTCGATACTGATAAAGGAACTGTTAAAGCAAAAACTATAGAAGAATGTGAGGCGCCAGGCTGGGCTAAAACTATTGGTCACGAACAGCAATGGAAATTACACAACGGCTGTCCATCTACTGAGGATAAAAAAGAAGAAGCTTCTAAATAATTTCGCAAGCCTCGTCAAAACTTAGTCGGGGAGATCTTGAGAAAATTTGTGTGCTATCGCCATGCCCAATACAACAAAGAAAGATAGATCTGGTTTTTCCGTCAGGGAAAAATTCTTGATCAAGCGTTTCTGCGTTAAAGCCACCCATTGGGCCACAATCCAGACCAACTGAGCGCGCTGCGATCATAAAGTAAGCGCCTTGCAGTGTTGCATTCATCGAGCCAACAGATGCGATTTTGTCTGGCTTACCTTCGTACCAACTCTTGGCATCGGTATGCGGGAATAAGTAGTCAAGTTTTTCATAAAACTCAGTGTCGTAGCTAATAATAGCCACTGCTGGCGCACTCATGGCTTTTTCAACATTGCCTTCATCTAGGTGAGGCTTAAGCCTTTCCTTGGCATTGTCAGATTGAATAAAAGTAATGCGAGCAGGGCAAGTGTTAGCCGCCGTTGGGCCAAATTTCATTAACTCGTAAATCTGGTTAATCTGCTCTTCTGAAATATCCTGGTCTAGCCAGCCATTATGACTTCTGGCCTTTCTAAATAAAGTGTCTAAAGCATCATCTGTAAGCATTAAAATATCCCTATTAATTCGATTAAAATTTTATGTTAGATTATATATTTTTTGATGCCGGTCTCTCGGCCAAATTTAAAAACCACTTAACAAAAGCGGGAATAGAATTTAAATATGAAGATGATAAGGGCTTTGGTTCGGTTCAAGGTGAAATTATTTCAATTGCTGATGAAACCAGTGACGCTGTACTAAATGATCTACAAGATTTGTATGATGTTTTACAAGGAGAACTCGAGCAGTTGTTAGAGCAAGGTGGCGAAGGTTTGATGATGAATGCAGCCGGTATGGAGGTAAAACTCCAAGACGGTTCATTGTGCACGCTCAGAGTGTCACCAGAAATTGTAACACGCATTCTAACTGTGTTAGAATTTGAGGAACTACAAGCGTTTATAGATAATATCGCTAGAAGTGTAGAGGATCCAGATAATGGTCACTTCTGTCATAATTTAGAAAAGGATTAATATGAAAAAAATTACCATCATTGGTTCAGGTTTCGCTGGCTTAACTGCGGTTAAAACTCTACGAAAGCAAGACAAGCAATGTGAAATTACCTTAATATCTCCCAAGGCAGAGTTGGTTTATATGCCAAGCTTAATCTGGGTACCATCGGGTGCGGCCAGTAAAAAAGATATTGTTGTGCCCTTAGATAACTTTTTCAAGCGCATGAACGTTCATCATGTATCTAGTGAGGTGACAGGTCTAGAAGAAGGTGGTCGCAAGGTAATCACCCCTATTGGCCTATATGAAAACGATGCATTGATTATTGCTTCGGGTGGGCGGTTTATTAAAAAATTACCCGGTATTGAGCATGCGATCACACCCTGTGAAGGTTTGAGTGCGGCAGAAGCGATCCGCGATCGCTTAAAGGCGATGGATGGTGGTGATATTGCCATTGGATTTTCAGGAAATCCAAAAGAGCCGAGTGCGATGCGCGGCGGCCCAATGTTTGAATTTTTATTTGGTATTGATACACAACTTCGTAAAGAGGGGCGACGTGATAAATTCAATCTAACCTTTTTTACCCCTGCAGAAAAACCCGGTGCGCGTCTAGGTAAAAAAGCGGTTAAAGGCTTACTCGGCGAGATGAAAAAACGCAATATTGCCACACATCTTGGTAATAAGATGAAAAAATTTGAAGTTGATAAGGTGGTTACCGAAGGTGGTGAATTTGCTGCAGATTTGATCTTATTTATGCCTGGCATGACAGGTAACCAATGGTTTGACAATTCTGAGCTTATGCGTAGCGAAGGCGGGTTGCTTAAGGCTAATGGTTTTTGTGAAGTCGAAGGCGCTAACAAGGTTTTTGTAGCGGGTGATTCAGGCTCTTTCCCAGGCCCTGATTGGATGCCTAAGCAAGCACATATGGCAGACTTGCAAGCCGAGGCTGCTGCTAAAAATGTATTAGATGTACTGGACTCAAAACCTGCGAGCCACACCTTTAAGATTGAACTCATATGCATTGTAGATTCAAACGACAAAGGTATGTTTGTTTCGCGCACACTTAAAGGTGGATTGGTGCTGCCAAATTTCCGAGTTATGCACTGGGCTAAACAATTATTTGGCTGGTGGTATCTTAGAGGCTATCGGTAAATCATGAGCAATTGTTTATTTTGTAAAATTATTGCTGGTGATATCCCGGCAGATAAAATCTATGAAGATGATGATGTGCTTGCTTTTCATGATATTGGTGCGCAAGCGCCTCATCATTTTTTAGTCATTCCTAAAAAACATATTTCAACTCTGAATGATGTGAATGATGCCACATTAGTTGGTAAGTTAACTTTGACAGCATCTCAAATTGCCAAAGATTTCGGCTTTGCTGAAAATGGCTACCGTGTGGTAATGAACTGCAATGAGCAAGGTGGGCAGACGGTATACCATATTCACTTGCATTGCTTGGGCGGACGTCAACTCACTTGGCCGCCAGGTTAGCGACAAATAGCAATCCCCTAGGAGGGGTTAAATCCCTATTCTTTTTAGGTTGCATTTCTTCGAAATGAGGCTAAAATTTAGGCCTTAATTTTTTTATATTATTGATATCATGAGTAACGAGTTTTTAGATAGGCATATTGGTCCAAATCAAGCGGAAATTGATGCAATGTTAAGTGCTATTGGTTGCGACTCTGTAGAGCAGGTTGTTGCCAAAACAGTACCGGAAAGCATTTTGTTTGGTAATCGTATGGAAGTTGAAGAAGGGCTGACTGAGCGCGACAGCTTAGCGCTTGCTAAAAAATTGGCAGGTCAAAATCAGTTGTTCAGTAATTTTATTGGTCAAGGTTATTACGGTACTTTGATGCCGACTGTGATCCAGCGTAATATTTTAGAAAATCCAGGTTGGTATACTGCTTATACGCCTTATCAAGCTGAGATCTCTCAGGGTCGTTTAGAGATGTTGCTAACATTTCAACAAATGATTATGGATCTAACGGGTATGGATATTTCCAATGCCTCTTTGTTAGATGAGCCAACTGCAGCAGCAGAAGCGATGATGATGGCTAAACGTGCCAACAAAAAGAACAAATCTAATCGGTTCTTAGTCGATAGCAATACCCACCCACAAACCATTACTATTCTGCAAACTCGTGCTAAGCCAATCGGCATTGAGTTGATCGTTGAAGATATTCAAAATAGCGATTTTTCTGATTGTTTTGCTGTGCTTATGCAGTCACCAGGTACAAATGGCGAGGTTCGCGATCTTACCACTGATATTGCTAAGGCAAAAGAAGCGGGCGTATTAACCATTGTTGCTTGTGATATCTTGGCGTTAACCTTAATTAAAACACCGGCTGAAATGGGTGCTGATATTGCTATTGGTAATTCACAACGCTTTGGCGTACCAATGGGATTTGGCGGTCCACACGCAGCATTTTTAGCCACGCGTGATGAGTTTAAACGCATGGTTCCAGGGCGTATTATCGGTGTATCACAAGATGTGCACGGCAACCCAGCAATGCGTATGTCACTGCAAACGCGTGAGCAACATATTCGTCGTGATAAAGCCACCAGTAATATTTGTACGGCTCAAGTATTGTTAGCGGTATTGGCAGCAGCTTACGGTATTTACCATGGTGCTAACGGTTTAAGAAAAATTGCTAATAAAGTGCATATTAAGGCTAGTAGTCTTGCCAAAAGCCTAACTCAGGCTGGTTTTGAGTTAGCGAGTAAGCAATTTTTTGATACAATTACATTGAATACAACTGATGCTCAAGCCTTATTTTCTAAAGCACAAGCACAAAACATTAACCTACGTTTATTGGGTGATAATCAACTGACCATTGCTGTTGATGAAACTACAACAACACAAGATTTATCTGAATTATTAGCGGTTTTCTCTGTTGATTCTTTAACTGAAGCTGAATCTAGCCTAACATCTGCCATGTTAAGAGGCTCAGACTACTTAACCCATTCAGTCTTTAGTCGTTATCATTCTGAGACAGAAATGATGCGTTATTTAAAGCGCCTAGAAAACAAGGATATTGCTCTTAATCATTCAATGATTGCACTTGGGTCTTGTACGATGAAGCTTAACGCTGCTACGCAAATGTATCCAATCAGTTTGCCGGGTTTTTCATCAATGCACCCATATGCACCGGTTGATCAAACAAAGGGCTATCAGCAGCTGTTTAAAGATTTAGAGCACGCATTGGCCGAGGTGACAGGTTACGACGCAGTATCGTTACAGCCAAATGCTGGCTCTCAAGGTGAGTTTGCAGGGTTATTAGCAATCCATTCTTATCATGAGTCTCGCGGTGATTTCGACCGTAATATTTGTCTTATTCCGTCATCAGCACACGGCACTAACCCTGCTAGTGCCGTAATGGCCGGCATGAAGGTGGTGATTGTAAAATGCGATGAATCTGGCAATATTGATATTAATGATTTAAAAGCTAAAGCAGAAAAGCATGCTGATAAGCTCTCAGCAATCATGGTGACGTATCCATCAACTCATGGTGTATTTGAAGTTGAGATTAAGCAAGTTTGTGACATTATTCACAACCATGGTGGTCAAGTTTACTTAGATGGTGCTAACCTTAACGCCATGGTGGGTATTACTCGCATGGGTGAGTTTGGCGCTGATGTGTCACACATTAATTTACATAAGACTTTTGCTATCCCACACGGTGGCGGTGGTCCAGGCATGGGGCCAATTGGCGTTAAAGCTCATTTGGCAGAATTTTTACCAGGCAATCCTTTAGAGAGAGATTCAAATGCGGTGTCAGCAGCGATGTATGGTTCAGCCTCAATTTTGCCAATTTCATGGTCGTATATCAAGTTATTAGGCAAGTATGGCATGCAGCGTTCAACAGAAATTGCCATTGTTAGTGCTAACTATATGGCTAATGAATTGAAAGCATTTTTTCCAATCTTGTATCAAGGCGACCAAGGCTTTGTTGCACACGAATGTATTATTGATATTCGCCCGCTTAAAGAGCAAAGTGGCATTTCTGAAGAAGACATTGCTAAGCGTTTGATGGATTATGGCTTTCATTCGCCAACCATGTCATTCCCAGTGGCAGGTACGTTAATGATTGAGCCAACTGAAAGTGAATCAAAACGTGAAATGGATCGTTTTATTACAGCAATGGCGAGTATCCATAGCGAGATTCAAAAAGTGATTGAAGGTGAGTGGGATAAAGACAATAATCCACTTAAGAATGCGCCACACACAGCAATTGAAATGGCTGGTGAGTGGAACTACCCATACTCAAGAGAAGCCGCGTTATACCCAGTAGAGTCGTTGAAACAAAGCAAATATTTCCCACCGGTTAAGCGTATTGACAACGTTTATGGTGATCGCAACTTGTTTTGCTCTTGTATTTCAGTAGAAGACTTTGCGTAATTCGTCCATCCTAGACAAAAAGTTGCATTAAAATAACTCAAAACTTTTACATAAAAGCGAGTTATTTCCAGGGGGAGAATGAGCCAAATTGGCCTTGAGCAGCAAAGCGTAGCAGAGTTTAGCGAGCGCGCTTATCTTGATTATTCGATGTACGTCATTCTTGACCGTGCATTACCTTTTGTCGGTGACGGCCTCAAGCCTGTACAAAGACGCATCATCTATGCGATGAGCGAATTGGGTCTTAAATCTACAGCAAAATTCAAAAAATCAGCGCGTACGGTAGGTGATGTTTTAGGTAAATTTCATCCGCATGGTGATAGTGCTTGTTATGAGGCCATGGTACTCATGGCTCAGCCTTTTTCTTATCGCTATCCTTTTATTGATGGACAGGGTAACTGGGGTGCACCCGATGATCCTAAATCCTTTGCAGCCATGCGTTATACCGAGTCTAAGTTATCTCGTTATGCTGATTTATTATTAGCAGAAATCAATCAAGGTACCGTTAGTTGGACAGATAATTTTGATGGCTCATTGCAAGAGCCTGTAAATCTACCAGCACAAGTGCCTAATTTATTACTCAACGGCACCTCGGGTATTGCCGTGGGTATGGCGACCGATGTGCCACCGCACAATCTAACCGAAGTGGTTTCCGCTTGTATTCAATTATTAGACAAACCTTCGACTGAGTTGGATGAAATTATGCAACTCATCCCAGCGCCAGATTATCCAACCTCTGCTCATATTGTTTCATCGGCAACAGATCTAAAACAGATTTATGAAACCGGCCATGGCTCGGTGAAGATGCGTGCTACTTATAAAAAAGAAGAGAGTGATATTATTATTGAAGCGCTGCCTTTTCAAACATCAGGTTCTAAGGTAATCACCCAAATTGCTGCACAGATGCGCGCCAAAAAACTCCCATTGGTAGATGACATTCGTGATGAGTCAGATCATGAAAACCCAACCAGAATTGTGATTGTGCCACGCTCTAACCGTGTTGATGCTGATGCATTGATGTTGCATTTATTCGCTACGACAGATTTAGAAAAAAATTATCGTGTCAATATGAATGTGATTGGTCTTAATGGTAAGCCTCAAGTCAAACCATTGATACCAATGCTGAAGGAATGGCTGACGTATCGTACACAGGTAGTTACTAATCGTTTAAGTCATCGTTTGGATAAAATTTTGGCACGTTTGCATATTTTAGAAGGTCTGTTAATTGCCTTTTTAAATATTGATGAAGTGATTGCTATTATTCGTTCTGAAGATAAGCCTAAGCCAGTGCTAATGTCGCACTTTAAGCTGAGCGAAATACAAGCAGAAGCAATTTTAGAATTAAAACTTCGTCATTTAGCCAAATTAGAAGAAGTGAAAATTCAGAGTGAGCAAAAAGAATTAGCCGAAGAAAAAGAAAAATTAGAGCTGCTACTATCAAGCGACACACGCTTAAAAACTTATATCAAAAAAGAGCTTCAAGCCATTGTTAAAGATTTTGGCGATGATAGACGTTGTCAAATTGTATCGAATGTGAATTCTGCGCAAGCATTTAGTGAGGATGATTTAACACCAGCTGAAAATGTCACCATTGTGATGAGTGATAAAGGCTGGGTTCGTAGTGCCAAGGGTCATGATATTGACCCAACCACACTGAATTACAAATCAGGTGATGG
>WFRR01000170.1 GCA_015486375.1 Thiotrichaceae bacterium | reverse complement strand
TGTATATGTATCAAACAAAAACATTAACAAAAATATATAGCCATAATCAATGAATAAAAATATATTAATTTTCACTGCTGCATTAACTATTACTTCATTATCTTTAACTGGATGTGCATTTATAGAAGCTGGTTGTACTACCGCTACTATTACTCTAGGAGAGGACCGTGGTAAAGTTAAAACCACTTATGAAAGTGAACACTGTATTAATGGTACTACAGCTCCAGTCGATAATGGAACTACAACCTCAACCGATGTTGGATATTTAAACCCACCTAAAGACACTATATCAGTAGATCATATTAATCAAAAACAGTAGTAATACAGTGCAATAAGTTATTTAGTGCTTTAATAACTATCCGCTATCAAGCAGTACAATATTAGCTTGCCAAGATTTAAACCCTAAATCTTGGTGCTTTCTTTTATGTTTAAGCTTATGAATTTCCAACTAAACCCGAGCGACGCAATAGCGCATCAACAGAAGGTTCACGACCTCGAAAAGCTTTAAACGATTCCATTGCAGGACGTGAGCCACCTACTTGCAAAATTTCTTTTAAAAATGCTTTTCCCACTTCTGGGTTAAATAGCCCTTGTTCTTCAAAACGAGCAAAGGCATCTTCTGATAAGACTTCTGCCCATTTATAGCTGTAATACCCCGCAGCATAGCCGCCTGCAAAGATATGTGAAAAGCCATTTTCAAAGCGATTAAATTTAGGCGGTTGCAGCACTGCAATTTCGTCACGTACCGTTTGCAATATTGTTGCAATTTGTCCTGCTTCCGAAGCAGATTCACTTTGATGAATTTTTATATCAAATAAAGCAAATTCGACTTGGCGTAATGTTGCCATTGCCGATTGGAAGTTTTTAGAAGCCTGCATTTTATCAATCAGGGCATCAGGTAAGATTTCACCTGTTTGGTAATGTTTCGCAAACATCGCTAAGGCTTCTTTTTCCCAGCACCAATTTTCCATAAATTGGCTGGGTAATTCCACTGCGTCCCACTCAACTCCACTAATACCTGAAATATCCAGATATTCCACTTGAGTGAGCATGTGGTGCAAACCGTGCCCAAATTCATGAAACAGGGTTACAACTTCATCATGTGTAAATAAAGCAGGTGCATCACCCACAGGAGGAGTGGAATTACAATTTAAATAAGCAACAGAGGTTTGCACCTTGTCATCAGGAGAACGATAACGAGAACAAAAACTATCCATCCATGCACCACCCCGTTTATGCGCTCGGGCATAAAGGTCTAAATAAAACTCAGCTTGTAGTTCACCTTGAGCATTATTAATCTGATAAAACTTGACATCAGAATGCCAAACATCAATCCCTTCTGTTACTGCTTGAATTGAAATACCGTATAGCTTCTCAACCAAGGTAAATAAACCTACTAATACATTGGGAACAGCAAAATAAGGTTTTAGCTCTTCATCACTAATTTCATAACGGGCTTGTTTTAACTTTTCACTACTATAGGCAATATCCCAAGCATTAAGATATTCCAGTTGCAATTCTTCACGTGAAAATTGCTGTAACTCTTGTAGTTCCTGTTGAGCAAATGGGGTTGCCTTATTTGCTAAATCACGTAAAAAGACTTTTACATCATCTGCACAGTCTGCCATTTTAGAAGCAATAGACAGTTCAGCATAATTTTCAAAACCTAATAAATGCGCTTTTTCTTGTTTAAGCTGCAAAATTTCCTGCATCGTTGCAGTGTTATCCCATTCGGGCTTTGCGCCTAATTCAGAAGCGCGGGTAGTATAGGCGGTATACAGTTCTTTGCGTAATATTTGATTATCTGCATAGGTGACTACTGCATAATAGGAAGGGAAATCCAGTGTAATTACCCACCCGTCTAACTCTTTTTGTTCAGCCGCTTGGGCTGCCATTGCTAAAGCAGAATCAGGTAAACCAACTAATTCATTTTGATCTTTAATATGTTTAAACCATGCTGTAGTTGCATCTAAAACATGATCAGAATAGTCAGCACTCAGCTGGGATAGACGGGCGCTAATTGCTTTATAACGAGTTTGTTGCTCACCCGCTAAATCCACGCCTGATAATTTAAATGCCTGAATACTGTCATCTAGACTTTTTTTCTGTGCGTCATCTAAATCTTTTTGCTCTGTCCGAATGGCTTGAATAGCGGCAAATAAGGCTTTATTTTGCCCCATTGCGGTACTGTATTCACTCAATGAAGGCAAAGCGGCATTATAAGCATCACGTAATTCAGGTGTATTCACCACCGAATTCATATGTGAAACAGGCGACCATAAGCGTTCTAAACTATTCTCAAAAACTTCCATTGGAGCAATTAAATTCTGCCAAGAATAGACACTATTTTTTGCTAATAATTGTTCAACTTGCTCTAAATTACTTTTTAAGTGTTGACTTAAAGCTGAGTCAATATGCTCGGCTTTAATTTGGGAAAAAGGCGGTAGATTTTCAATGCGACTGAGTGGATTGGCATTTGACATAAACGTAGAACTCTCATGAAATATTGATGGTATAGCGATAATCCCATCTTCAATATAGAAACAAGCCGTTGCTTGTTTCTACATTGAAATTAAGATAGGAAATAATGATTACATTGATTATCTATATATCAATATTGGAGGCTGAAAGTGCGTTTTCTTCGATAAACTGGCGACGGGGTTCGACGTGTTCACCCATTAACGTTGTGAAAATTTCATCGACTGCAACCGCATCTTCAATCATGACTTGTGTCATACGACGATTTTCTGGATCCATCGTGGTTTCCCATAATTGACTCGGATTCATTTCACCTAGACCTTTATAACGCTGAATATAAATACCCCGATTCGCTTCTTTCATTAGCCATGTCATGACTTGATCAAAACGGCTAACGGCTTGTTTTCGTTCACCACTTTTAACAAAAGCCGTTTCAGTTAATAAACCATCCAAGGTATAACTCATCTTAAGCAGTAATTTAAATTCTTTTGAGTTAAAAAATTCTTGATCTAGAATTTGTGTCGTATCGACACCATGCTGATGACGGATTAAACGCATAACCCACTGGTTAGTTTCGTCCTGTTCATCTTCTTCTGCATCCGTATCATGCGTCACTGGCTGCAAAGCAATTTGATAACGACGTGTACCTGAGTATTGATGATTAAGCACATCGGTAATCTTAATTAACCATGTTTGCAAGGCTTCTGGATCAATCTCTTCTGCCTGTTGATTCATTGTAGAGGCAGTAAATAACATTTCAGTGAGAAAATCAGCATCATATAAGCGAGCAATGCGTTTAATAATGGTTTGTGCCGTATTGTATTGACGAGCTAAATCTTCTAAGACTGTACCTGTTATCGCAGGGGTATCATCACTTAAATGTAATTCTGCTTTTTCAATCGCTAATTGTAATAAATAACGCTCTAATTCCGAGTCATCTTTGACATAAACTTCTTGCTTACCTTTTTTTACTTTGTAAAGGGGCGGTTGAGCAATATAGATATGTCCACGTTCGACTAATTCATGCATTTGACGGTAGAAGAAGGTCAGTAATAAAGTACGAATATGTGATCCATCCACGTCTGCATCGGTCATAATAATAATGCGATGATAACGGAGTTTATCAGGGTTAAATTCTTCTCGTCCAATACCACAGCCTAATGCAGTGATTAATGTACCGACTTCTGCGGAGCTAATCATTTTGTCAAAACGGGCTTTTTCGACGTTTAGAATTTTACCTTTAAGCGGTAAAATCGCTTGTGTTCTACGGTCTCGGCCTTGTTTCGCTGAACCGCCCGCTGAATCACCCTCTACCAAATAAATTTCAGATAATGCGGGGTCTTTTTCTTGGCAATCAGCTAACTTTCCCGGTAAACCTGCAATATCTAACGCACCTTTGCGACGGGTCATCTCACGCGCTTTACGTGCTGCCATTCTTGCCCGAGCCGCATCAATCATTTTCATGGTGATAATTTTGGCTTGCTTAGGATTCTCTAATAAGAATAACCACAGCATTTTAGATAACGACGATTCAACAATGGATTTTACTTCTGAAGAAACTAATTTATCTTTGGTTTGAGAGGAAAACTTAGGATCAGGGACTTTTACCGAAACAACTGCCGTTAAACCTTCTCGTGCATCATCACCGGTAGTTGGGATTTTAGCTTTTTTGGCTGAGCCTTCTTTATCAATATATTTATTTAATGTCCGCGTTAAGCCTGCACGAAAACCTGCTAAATGCGCGCCACCGTCTTTTTGGGGGATATTATTAGTAAAACAAAAAATATTTTCTTGATAAGAGTCATTCCACTGTAAAGCGGCTTCTAAAACGACCCCGTCTTTTTCTGCTTCAATATAGATAGCATGATCGTGAATAGGGGTTTTATTACGATTAAGATGGGCAACGAAGGCATTGATGCCGCCATCATATTGATAGTCCTTAAATTTATCTTCTTCTCGATTATCCTTAATATGGATATGAATACCTGAATTCAAAAAGGCGAGTTCACGCAGTCGATTCGATAAGGTATTAAATACAAATTCAGTGATCGCAAAGACATCACTGCTCGGCCAAAAGCGAATCATCGTACCTGTTTTTTGTGTATCACCCACCGCTGCAAGAGGCGCAGAAGGTTCACCCATTTTATAGGTCTGTCGATATTCTTTACCATCGCGACGAATACGCAGCTTTAAGGTTTCCGATAACGCATTAACCACGGAAACACCGACACCGTGTAAACCACCTGATACTTTGTAGGAGTTGTCATCAAACTTACCGCCTGCATGAAGAATCGTCATAATGACTTCTGCGGCAGAAATGCCTTCTTCCTCATGAATATCAACAGGTATACCCCGTCCATCATCTTCAACACTAACTGAACCATCCTTATGGATCGTGACACTAATTACGGAACAATGTCCTGCTAAAGCCTCATCAATGGAATTATCGACGACCTCGAATACCATGTGATGTAAACCACTCCCATCATCAGTATCACCGATATACATCCCTGGGCGTTTTCTTACTGCTTCTAAGCCTTTGAGAACCTTGATGCTAGATGAGTCATAATTTTGCTCAGTCATTCTTTTTAATCCTTATCATTATGCAGCCATTCCAATATATATTTTAGACCATAAAAATGTCTATAAAGCTAAATACTTGTGGCTATCTTCCAGAGTACAGAAGTGAACCTTGTATTATACGTGATGTGGCAAATTCTGAAAGCTTTCTCCGCTAAGATTTATAGACTATACCTTGATACAACGTGGGTAATCATAGATCAGTCCTATCAATAAAAAGGTTAATTAATTCAATTTTATGCTAATTTAATTAAACCACTTTGCGAATATATCTTGATATATTTACAAAATGAGTAATAAGTGGACTATTACAGATTAATAATTCCTAAAAATAAGAAAAATTGGAACAGGAGGTTCCGATGTCAAATCTAAAAGAACTACAATTTAAAACTAAGTTAACCATGCCCCCTGCACTTTCATTTATTGATAGCAATGATGAAATTTGTCGTGGCAGTATTGAAATGAAAGCGGGGATAGCTACCCTCTACCATGATGAAGTCACAGGTAAGAAAATTACAGTGCCTTTTTGGGGTTATGCCTTAGCAGGTGAAGCTGCAAGTTACCTTGGTCCTACCATTGAAGTAAATAGCCAACAGTGTATTGAAATTGATTGGAAAAATCAGATTGGTTTAGATAATGCAGGCAATAATCAATATCTGCATCAGCCTGTTGTTGCTATTAAAGTGCAATATGATCGCCTGGATGGTGAGAAGATTCCCCAAAATAGGTTAGGTGCGCCTGATGGCTCACCGATGACAATGGGAGCTAAGGGCGAAGCTTATGTAACACCCCATCAACATGGTGGCAAAACTGCACCTAAATATGATGGTGGCCCTTTGGATATGCTCAGTGTGGGTCAAAGTCATATTCATCGTTATAACAATAATCAACGGGCTGCAATGTTGTGGTATCACGATCATGCTATGCACACGACCCGTTTAAATGTAGTGGCAGGATTAGCCGCTTTATATGTAATCCGTGATGAAGAGGAAAAAAATCTTAATTTACCGACAGGAGATTATGAGCTGCCTTTGGTTATTCAAGATCGTAACCTTGATGATGCCGATAAAATTGATGCCTTAATTACTAACTCTTGTGCCAGTACAGCTAAAGTGAATTTACTGCATAAAGTTGAATTCGGTAAAGGTCCTTTAGAGTTTTTTGGTCCTCTTAATTTAGTTAATGGTTCAATTTGGCCAATTAAAGAGGTGGAGGGAGCATGTTATCGAGTACGGATACTTAATGGTGCAAATTCTAGAAGCTATCGACTGTTATTCGCTGAAAAAGATCAAACAGCTTATCAGCTTTGTAACGATATTAAGATCAAACAAATAGGTACTGATGGAGGCTTAATACCTTCTAAAAATAATCAATTAATTGATTTACCCGCTGAAGGTCTAACTCTCGCTCCTGCGGAACGAGCTGATTTATTAATTGATTTTTCCAATGTGACGGGTAAAAAAATCTATATGCTCAATACAGCGAACTCACCCTTTGCAGGTTCTAGTATTGCGATAGAAGATATTGCTAATATTGATCCTGATAGGGATGAAAACCGTAACCCTTATCCTGAGGTAATGTGTTTTGATGTAAAATCCGCTTGTTCAGCCCGAGCAAATACAATGGATTATAAACATCTGGCTCATTGTATGGCTTTACTAAAAACCTATATACAAGAAGCTCCCCGTTTTGAGGATATTACTAAAACTCGCACAATTGCGGTGGTTGAGAAAGACACGCCCCACGGTGCTGTATTGGTATTATGGGAATTAATGCAGAAGGCTAAATTAGCCAATAATCCTAATCATCCGATTCTTAATGCTCAACGTGAAATTGTCGTGGATGGAGAAGAATTTGTTGCGGTGGCTGAGCGTTTTCATGATCCTGTTAGCATGATTATCCCTGAGGGTAGTACAGAGCGTTGGCGTTTTATCAACCTAACCGCAGATACCCATCCTATGCACATTCATTTAGTGCAGTATTTACCCTTATCGCGTCGTAATATTTTAAGCGTCAATGGAGAAGATATTGTTGATAATGATGACAAAGGTGATCAAATTCTAAAATTAACGGCCGATAATATTGCCTCTGGTGCAGCCATTTCATTAGCCGTTGAAGCAATGGATGATGCGACTGATCTTAATATGAATGTGGATGATAATGAGCAGGGTTT
This sequence comes from Thiotrichaceae bacterium, assembly GCA_015486375.1. GTDB lineage: Bacteria > Pseudomonadota > Gammaproteobacteria > Thiotrichales > Thiotrichaceae > S015-18. The sequence continues at coordinate 16,855 of WFRR01000170.1, read as the reverse complement.
AAAAGACACTATGCGAGTTAATCCCGGTGAAATGATTGAAATCATGGCACGTTTTGAAGAACATTGTGGACGATTTGTGTATCACTGTCATCTCCTTGAGCATGAAGATCACGACATGATGCGACAGTTTATTGTGACTCGAAATGATCTTATGGGAAATCATATGCTACCTATTTCTGTCGGTGCATAGGCTCAGAAATAGAATCCAGAACTTTTTTGATTGAGATCAAACTAAGCTAAAAGGTTATGACATCAATTAAAAAAGTGCTAACCACTGAATATCTAATCCCCAATATATCCAGCATCTTTAATTTTTACTCTAAAAATTAATCGTTAAAACATAAAGTTGAACCAATGATCTAAATACCTTTCTAATTTTTGAATGAAATATATATAAATATATTAAAAACCATGAGCCAATCTCTAAGTTATTCACGTTTTATAAGATAGCTATCAATATATTCGATAGGTTCATATTTATATAAAAAGAAAATAGAAAATATTAAAAATAATATCTAAAGGATTAGAGGATGAAAATTTTATCAAGCCTGTTTGCTAGTGCAACATTCGGTTTAATTTTAGTAAGTAGTGTGACTGCAGAAACAACAGATGAAAATAAAGTTTATTTTAAAGCACCCATTAATTTTGCAGGTACAGGTTGCTCATCAGGTACAACCTCGGTTGCAGGTGCAGATACCAATACATTGAGTATTTTATTTGATTCTTACGATGCAGGTAAGGACTCTAGTAGCAAACGAAAGCGAGTTTCGTGTAATTTTGCGGTACCTGTCCATGTTCCTGAGGGATACCAAATTTCAGTGATGACCGCAGATTGGCAAGGCTTTGCTCAAGGTAAAACAAGCTTACATCGTAAATACTTTTTTGCAGGTCAACCATACTCTCCGTGGAAAATTACCCGTTTTAATGCACCTAATGGGATTGATTTCTTAGAAACTGATCGAAAAATGCATAAATCACTCAGTTTTTCAAAATGTGGTGAAGATAGGATGATACGGATAAATTCTGCCATTAGAGCTTTAAAAACAAATAGTTATATTGCTGTTGATACCTTAGATCTAGGTAATAAAGTTGAATTCCAATTACAGTGGCAGAAATGTGATCAAGCGCAAGAAGATATTGATGAAAATTCGGAAGAGTCTAAACAAGATGATCAAGATAGTGAAATTGATCAGAAAGATGAGACTCAAGAAGAAAATAAAGCCGATGCATATAGTTCATCTGAGGTTTGTGATAAAGACTTGGATGATAAACAAACAGATAAAGCCGATCAAAGTAATGAAAGTAATAAAAAAGATGACTATCCTCAAGATAAGAAAAAGAAATCATTACTTTGGATTCAGTAATTAATTACCTCTATATCATCAATTTAATTGAAGGCTATAAAGTATAAGTTTATGGTTTTTAGTTTAATTGATGCTATTTTATAAAAAACTAAAGGATTAGAATATGAAAACTTCCCCTCTACTTATTGCAATCACTACATTAATTCTCACTTTAGGTCTTAATGGCTGTAATGAAAGCTCAGAAATCAACTCAGAATCTAACCGTGATAATACGACAGATATTATAGATAATAATTTAGATACCGCGAAGGGTGTAGATAATCAAAAAGGTGAATTAGATAATAGTTCGGAAATTATTAATTCTAATTTAAATGAACGTCCGAATAAGAAAGGCTATTTTAAAACCCCTCTTAATCTTGCGGGAACAGGCTGTCCAATCGGTACGAGTGCAGTAAAACAGGAGACAGATGGCTTTCAGGTCACATTTAATGATTACAGCGCAGGTAACAAAGGAGCTAAGCGGCGCACCTCATGTAGTTTAGCTGCTCCGATGACAATACCTAAGGGGTATCAAATCACCTCAATCAGTGCAAATTGGCAAGGCATGTCTCAAGGTAAAGTGGAATTTCGTTATAAATATTTTGTTGCAGGTGATCCACACAGCAATTGGAATATAGCCAGATTTAATCATGGTACAAAAACTAAATTTTCAGAGAAGAAAAGTGTTGCCTATACGAGTAACTGTGGGGAAGATAAAATCTTAAGAATTGCTTCTAGCCTTCGATCTAAACAAGCAGGTGCTTATATTTCAATACAGAATTTAACCAATTTTAAGGTGACAGTAAAACCTTGTAATGCAATTACAGTGCAGTAAAATTACCTTGCTTAACTTCAAATAGATGCTTTTCTACCTTATCTAACTGCATACTCTCTAAGCCATTGGGGGTTGTAGTCATAATTAATTGTTGCTGTGTTTTCAATAATAAATTCAGTAAACGTTGCTGATTATGACTATCTAACTCTGCGGTTAGATCATCAATGGCAATAATGCCTTTTTCCCCTTTCTCACTCGAAATAGAGGCACTTTGTGCAATTAATAGCAAAATTGCTAAAATCTTTAACTGTCCCCTTGAAACAACTTTTGCTGCCGCATAACCTGCTACACTAATTTTTAGATCCGAGCGATGGATGCCATAAAAAGTTTGATGTGATTTTTTGTCCTGTTCTAAACGGCTAGCAAATAATTTTTCCAGTGCCTTAGTATCATCAACGGCAATTTCTTGAGGTAAGCCCGTGCTAAGACGAATATTAACCTTTGCACCTTCCCATAAACCTGTTTGGTAGGTGGTAAAATTTTTCAATAGTGCGCTTAAAGCATTGAGACGATATTGATGTAAGGGAGCTTGTCGTTTAATTAGTTGCTCTGTCCAATACGGCAAAGCATAGGCTTGAGAGCGATCCCGTAAACAATGATTACGTTGTTTTAGAATACGCTTATATTTTTTCCATTCGATATAAAAATTTTCATCTTGATAGAAAGCAATCCAGTCAATAAAAGCCCGTCGTATACTGGGACCGCCTGTAATGAGCAGAACAGATTCAGGCTGAATAACCGTCATGGGTAACGTCTGACTTAAACTGGCTTGCTGTTTAACCGTTTCTTGATTGATACGAATGGTGGTTTGTTTCGCACTTCTTTCTATCCCAATGGGAATGACTTTATCTTGCTGAGAATAATGAATCTTTGCGGTACAAAGTAGCTGGTCAGAATGATGGCGAATCACTTCTTGTATCCGACAGCTACGGTAAGAACGACCTCGAGATAGAATACTTAATGCTTCCAATAAACTCGATTTTCCTGAAGCATTATCGCCAATAATAAGATTGAGCTTAGGTGAAAATGTCACTTGAGCTGCTTCGATAATGCGACAATTTTGGATTGAAAATTCACCTAACCACACAGGCTTAACCCTTCTAAAATGGACTCTGATTCAAACCGCTTTAGAGCTTAATCGGCATGACAATATAACGGGTCGCTTCATTTTCTGGATCAAACAGTAACACGCTACTTTCTGTTGTATTCAGGCATAGAACGGCTGTTTCGCCTTTAAGGTGGTTAATTGCATCAAGAAGATAAGTGACATTGAAACCAATATCAAAGGCTTCTCCTGAATAACTAATATCAATTTCTTCCTTGGCAGTTTCTTGTTCGGGGTTATTTGATTCGATCACCATGAGGTTATTACTTAGGCTAACTTTTACACCCTTAAATTTTTCATTGGAAAGAATAGAAACCCGTTGCAAACTACTTTTAAATTGAAGGCGATCTAAGTTTAATTCCGTCGAGAAAGTAATCGGAATCGCGCCTTTATAATCAGGATAACGTCCATCAATTAACTTTGAGGTGAAGCGTACCGAGGCGGTTTGTACCCGAATATGATTACTACTAATTTGTAATTTAATTTCGGTATCATTGGCGGTTTTCAAGACACGAGACAGTTCTAATACCCCTTTTCTTGGCAGAATAATTTGATGGCTCGCTTCACTATTTGCATCAAAACTAGAGCTAATCTCTTCAACCTTATGTAAAGCAAGACGGTGTCCATCGGTTGCTACGGTTGCAAGGCTATCTGCTGTAATATCAAATAACATACCATTGAGATAATAACGTACATCCTGATTCGCCATCGTAAATGCGGTGGCTTCTAGTGCATGTCTAAGATTTTGCTCATGTATCTGTATTTCTTGATCAAATGGAATATTGTCTAATAATGGAAATTCTTCCGCAGGTAAGGTTGCCAGTACAAAACGGCTGCGTGCGGCGCGAATGACCAAACGTTTATTTTTATCGAGACTAAGATTTAGCAAACTATCTTTCGGTAAGGCTTTGCAAATATCAAAGAACTTACGCGCAGGGACAGTGACATTACCTTCAATATCCGCTTGTACTTCCGTTTGTGCAGATAACTCAATTTCTAAGTCAGTTGCCAATACCGTGAGACTTTTTGCTTCCAATTTGATTAAGATATTTTCTAATATTTGGCTCGTATGACGTTTTTCTACTGCACCAATAACGCTATTTAATAGTTCTAACAGGATTTCTCTGGAAATTGTCAGTTTCATAATTTCACTCAATCTATTTTAAGACAATTAGAATCGGATACAAAGCGCATCATTTGGATTCTAGATTACGAAATATGCCCGAAAATCATAACGATTTTCGAGCATGTTTCAGTTAATAAGGGTTCGTTTCAGAATATAGTAATCTTCTCGTAAACGAAGATCAGTATCCAGTAATTCTTTCACTTTACGACAAGCGTGAATCACCGTTGTATGGTCTCGACCACCAAATTCTAAGCCAATTTCAGGCAAGCTATGATTAGTCAATTCTTTGGATAATGCCATTGCTAACTGGCGTGGACGCGCAATAGAACGGGTGCGTTTTTTGGAGTCGAGTACAGCAATGCGTAAATTATAATAATGCGCCACCGTTTTCTTAATATTGTGCATAGTCACCTGCCGATCTTGACTATTGAGTTGATCACGCAATGTATCTTGCACAAAGTTTAAGGTAATATTAAGTTGGTTGCGTAAACGAACACTGGCGGCAACCCGCTGTAATGCTCCCTCTAAATGACGGATATTAGAACGAAAACGCTCTGCAATAAAAAAGGCGACATCATCAGGAATTTCTAAGCGCAACTCATAAGCTTTAGTATGCACAATCGCAACGCGGGTTTTTAAATCGGGAGGCTCTATCTGTACGGTTAAACCCCAGCTAAAGCGTGAGCGTAAGCGATCATCAATACCTTCTACATCACTTGGAAAGCGATCAGAAGTTAAAATAATTTGTTTATGCCCTTCCATTAAGGCATTGAAAGTATGGAAAAACTCTTCCATTGAACGCGCTTTACGGGCAAAAAACTGAATATCATCAATAAGCAAAGCATCCACGCTACGATAATATTGTTTAAATTGGTCAATGGTATTATTACGCAGTCCACTCACCATATCATTAACGAATTTTTCCGAATGTAGATACAACACTCTGGCATAGGGTGCTTCATCTAAAATCGCATTACCGACCGCATGCATTAAATGCGTTTTTCCTAAGCCAACCCCACCATAAATAAATAAGGGGTTATAAGTTTCGCCTAATTTTTCACTCACCTGCAAAGAAGCGGATCGAGCCAGTTGATTCGACTGCCCTTCAATAAAATTTTCAAAACGCATTTTATGGCTAATATTGCCTGCAAAAACTGCGCCTTCAACTTCAATAACGGGCGGTGTATCAGGTTCTGATTGGGGTATCGGAGCTTGGCTTTCAGGCATCGGAGGAGGTGCTACATCTGCCGTACCAATTTGCAGCATGACTTGATAGTTAGGATCGCCTGTTAATGAACGCACAATATTAACCACTTGACCGATATAATTTTCATGCACATGTTGTAAGACAAAGGGGTTCGGGGCAAGCAAAAATAGCATGGACTCTTTTTGCTGAGGCTGTAAGGTACGTAACCATGTATTCACCTCTTGCTCAGGAAAGTGATGTTCTAGTTGTTGTAAACATTGTTGCCAAAGCATGTAAGCACTTCCAGTTTATTGGCAGAATCTGCCATGCTAATGATGCGAGATCATGTACTTTTTAAGAGATTCAAGGGGCGTGTATTATAGGCATATTAAAGTTATCCACAAGTTAAAAACAGGTAGATGCACACTAAATTCATTGATAAAGATAATATAAATTATTGATACTCATCATGATAGTTGTGTAAAAAAAAGGAGATTAAAGCCGAATAATACTTGAGAGTGAATGTAGCCTATTATTGAAAATAATTCCCAATAAAATTATGATCAAAATAACATAATAAATTTTAAAGATTGACATCGAAACAGTGATGCTTTAAGTTGCATCTCCATTTTTGTTAATGACTTTTGCTAATAAATTTTTCTTAAGAAAAATAATATTGGTGGTAAGTTATTAATATTTGTAAATATTTTATCTAATATATTAATGCTTTTGGGTAGACAGTCATGAAAAGAACATTCCAACCAAGTAATTTAAAGCGTGCGCGTAGTCACGGTTTCCGTAAACGTATGAGCACTGTGGGTGGTCGTCGTGTCATCAATGCACGTCGTGCTAAAGGTCGTGCACGTTTAACTCCTTAATTATTGGTTTTTTAAACACTAATGAGTAACGATTTATCAGCATCTTTTACGCAGGAATTACGTCTGCTAAGTGCTGCACAGTATAAATATGTTTTTTCGGATGCAAAACGCTTTGGTAATCATTGCTTCACTTTGCTGCTAAGAGAAAACGACATTGATCATGCACGTTTGGGGTTAGCGATTGCAAAAAAATCTGCAAAACGTGCAGTAGATCGTAACCGAATCAAACGCGTGATTCGAGAAAGTTTTCGTCATTTACAACATGAATTGCCTAATATTGATGTCGTCATTCTATGTCGTCCTGCGGCAGTTGCCTTAAGCAGCAAAAAAATGAGAAAGCAACTTGATAAACAATTTGCTTATATTTGCCGTAAGTTGTAAATATGAGGAAGTCAAATTCCATAACCCAATCAAACAAAAGATTTAAAACATGGATTCTCAACGCCCTTTTCTCTATCTGACTCTGATATTCCTATTATTTTTAATTTGGACGAGTTGGCAGCAAGAACATGCTCCTAAACCTGTTATTACTCCAATCGCTAATAATGCAGCAACGACCGCTAGCAATGCGGCTGCAATTGCAGAAGAAATTCCTGCGACTGCAACACCACAAGCGACTAATCTTAATAATCCACAAGGCACACCGACTAATCCTGCTGTAGCAACGGCTATCCCGACTGAACAATTAATACATGTCAAAACGGATGTCTTAGATATTCAAATCACCACGAAAGGGGGTGCGGTTATTCAGGCTGACTTACTTAAATTCCCTGTGAGTTTAGATGAACCTGATAAAGCCATGCGGATATTAAATTTACAAGGTAAGGGTTATGCAGCACAGTCAGGGCTGATTCATGGTGATATTGCAGGTATTGATAAAACCACACTTGCACCTAATCACAACGCAATCTTTAAAGCGGCTGCAACAGAATATGTACTTACAGGTGATCGTTTAGTTGTCCCTTTAACATGGACAAATGGTAAGGGTATTACGGTCACTAAAACTTATACCTTCCAGAGAAATTCATACACGATTGCGGTCGAAGATAAGATTGTTAACCAATCGCCACAAACATGGATGGGTTATAACTACCGCCGTTTACGTCATGCCCCTGTTGAAAGTGCAACAGGTTCAATGCTTGGTGTTCACGCTTATGTCGGTGCAGCCTACTTTGAAGAAAAATACTTAAAGTATTCTTTCTCTGACATGGATGATGAACCACTCAAGAAAAGTATTTCGGGTGGTTGGATTTCAATGATAGAGCATTACTTTATCAGTGCATGGATACCTAATAGTGATGCTAAAAATGAATATTTCAGTAAAGTCTATCAAAACAATGGCGTAATTAGCAGTTACACTATTGGTGTATCCAGTCCCGTTAAACAAATTATCAGTGGTGCAAGTGATAGCTTTAAAAGTCAGCTTTATATTGGTCCTAAAGATCAAAATGTCTTAGCTGAACTATCCAGTGGCTTAGATTTAACCGTTGATTACGGTATTTTGAGCTTTATTTCACAACCGCTATTTTGGTTATTACAATTTTTCCACGGCATACTGGGTAACTGGGGTTGGGCAATTATTTTTGTCACCTTAGCGATTAAAATTATCTTCTTCTATCCTTCAGCGGTCAGTTATCGCTCGATGGCAAAAATGAAGAAATTAGCACCTCAGTTAAAATCTTTAAACGAACGCTATAAAAACGACCCTCAAGGCAAACAAAAAGCCATGATGGCGATGTATAAAAAGGAAAAGGTCAATCCTCTTGGAGGCTGTTTACCGATGCTGATACAGATTCCTGTGTTTATGGGTTTGTACTGGGTCTTAATGGAAAGTGTCGAGTTACGTCAAGCCCCTTGGATGTTTTGGTATAACGATTTATCCGTGATGGATCCCTTCTTTATTCTACCGTTGTTAATGGGTGCGAGCATGTGGTTCCAGCAGAAGCTAAATCCTTCACAAATGGATCCGATGCAACAAAAGATTTTCCAATATTTACCTGTTGTATTTACCATCATGTTCCTATGGTTCCCTGCGGGTCTGGTACTTTACTGGTTAGTCAATAACTTATTATCAATTGCCCAACAGTGGTATATCAATAATAAAATTATCGGGCATCTATAAGTTTTAACAGATGTCTAATCACACTGACACCATTGCTGCTGTTGCGACCCCTTCGGGGCGTGGCGGGGTAGGAATTATTCGGATTTCAGGGGCATTAGTGCCTGAAATTGCCCAGAGTATTCTAGGTGACTGTCCTAAACCTCGTTATGCGGTACACCGTCTTTTTAAAGATGCAGACGGTAATACACTGGATGACGGTATTGCACTGTACTTTCCTACCCCCCATTCCTTTACAGGTGAGCATGTCTTAGAACTGCAAGGACATGGTGGACAAGTTGTTTTAGATATGTTGTTAAAACGCTGTGTAGAATTGGGTGCATGTTTAGCCCAACCGGGAGAATTTTCAGAACGCGCATTTATCAATGAGAAAGTCGATTTAGCCCAAGCTGAAGCGATTGCCGATTTAATTGATAGTGCTTCTGAACAAGCTGCTCGTTCTGCCTTGCGTTCTTTGCAAGGAGACTTTTCCAAGCAAATTAATCAACTCTTACACTATCTGATTGAATTACGGGTCTATGTTGAAGCCGCTTTAGATTTTCCCGAGGAAGAAGTAGATTTTTTGGCAGATAAGGCCATTATCCATCGACTTGAACAAATTAAAGCCGCTTTAAAAGATATTTTTGCCCAAGCTAAGCAAGGTAGTTTATTGCGTGATGGCATGAATCTCGTTATTGCAGGTCGTCCTAATGCAGGTAAATCTAGCTTGCTCAATGCCTTAGCAGGGGATGAAGTTGCGATTGTGACGGATATTGCAGGTACAACCCGTGATACGGTAAAAGAACGTATTAACTTAGCGGGTATGCCATTACATATCATTGATACTGCTGGCTTACGTGATAGTGATGACGTGGTAGAACAAATTGGTATACAACGGGCTTGGAAAGCGATTGAAACGGCTGATTTAGTCTTAGTCCTGCGTGATCATAGTTTAGAAAATGAACATCAAGATCAATATGAGCATATTGCTATCCTAGAACGCATTCCATCACACTTACCGCAATTAATCGTTCACAACAAAATAGATAAAAGTGGTCATGCCGCAGGCATATTTGATTCAGAGATTTATCTTTCTGCGAAACAAGGGACAGGTATTGAAGCCTTGAAAACCGCTTTACAAGAACAAGTCGGTTATCAAAGCAATAGTGAAAGTAATTTTCTGGCTCGTCGCCGTCATATTATTGCCCTTGAAGCCACACAAGCTGCGGTTCAAGAAGCTGAGACTCAACTGCGGATATTTAATGCAGGTGAGTTAATGGCCGAAGAACTGAAAACTGCTCAGTATGCACTCGGTCAAATCACAGGGCGTTATACGCCTGATGATTTACTAGGTGAAATATTTAGTTCCTTTTGTATCGGCAAGTAACTCCTTTTGTATCGGCAAGTAACTCCTTATTTCTCTGCCTATTAACAGCGCATCACTACCCACTATCCTTAAAATAGCTTATATCCTTAATCTGGCTATTTAATCCATATACGCTAATTAAACAAAAATGGTAATAGCCACTATAAAATTAATCATTATTAGTTCAGGCTATTTAAATACTAAGATATGTGACCTAATTAGCTTAACGATTAAAAAGAGAAATAGCATGAAAAGGATTTTCAAACATTTACCACTCAAATTACTATTAATTTCATTAATAATACCCTTTAATAATGTCTATGCAGATAGTTGTAAAAATTATCTTCGTGATATGTTTTATAGCAGTTCATCCTATGAAGTGCTGGGCTCAGGGATTAAATCCCGTAATGATTTAGGCTATGCTTTCTATAGCAGTCGTCCTTTTTTAATTAAACAACAGGGTGATCGTCTACAAGGCAGTTACCTCATGGCATTCAGTGATCGCTCTGATGGTAAAAAAGACCGTGTTACCCTTAAAATTAGCCGAAAAGGTCAAGTCGCTCTAACGCTTAACTCATGGAATAACACGCCCATTCGCCTTAGTAATCTCTCTTGCTATCGTGGACATAAGCAAGGTGATTTTATTCTAAGTGGTATACAGAGAAGTAAATCACATGGAGTCGGTATCTATAACTTTGTATTTTCTTCTAAAGAACCCCGTTGTGACCTTATTCCCCATGACTACAATAGTTGTGGCAATAAAGCTAACTTCACTCGTTTTTGGTTTGATCAACGCAGTAATAGCTGCAAATCCTTTAGCTTCGGTGGCTGCTGGAATACCACCCCCTTTAGTTCCTTACAAGAGTGTGAAAAAGTCTGTCTTTCAAAGCGTAGTGATTAAATAAGCATAAAATATGCTTATTCAGTTAGGTGGGGAAATATTTCCTGCCGCTAATAATATACGACATTTTAGCGTATAGTGGTGGGCTGAAAAACTGGCTTGGATTGAATTCCATTGAAAATACGCTTATGTTAAATGCTCAAAAATATGCTGTTATTGTGATCGGTGGAGGTCATGCAGGCACTGAAGCTGCCTTAGCTTCGGCACGGATGGGGGTGCGTACCCTCTTATTGACTCATAATATTGAAACTATTGGACAAATGAGTTGCAACCCTGCTATTGGCGGCATTGGTAAAGGACATTTAGTTAAAGAGATTGATGCCCTTGGGGGGGTTATGGCACATGCGGCTGATCAGGGTGGAATCCAATTTAGAACCCTGAATGCTCGCAAAGGGCCTGCGGTGCGGGCAACCCGAGCGCAAACGGATCGTATTTTATTTAAAGCCGCCATTCTTAAGCAAGTTCAAGCTCAAGAGAATTTAGAACTGTTTCAACAATCGGTGGATGATCTGATTGTTGAAGGTGAAACCGTCAAAGGGGTTCGTACTCAAATGGGTATGGATATTTTTGCGGATGCAGTGGTATTAACCGTTGGGACGTTTTTAGGCGGTAAGATTCATATTGGTTTACAAAACCATCAAGGCGGACGCGCAGGGGATATGCCTTCAATTGCTTTAGCCCAGCGTTTACGAGAATTACCCTTTCATGTTGCTCGTTTAAAAACTGGGACACCCGCTCGAATTGATGCACGTAGTATTGATTATTCCAAACTACAAGAACAGCCCGGTGATACCCCCACGCCTGTATTCTCTTATTTAGGTTCAAGAGCGGATCATCCGCAACAAATATCCTGTCATATCACTTATACCAATCCACAAACGCATGACATTATTGCCAGTGGCTTAGATCGTTCACCCATGTATTCGGGCGAAATTGAGGGGATTGGACCTCGTTATTGCCCTTCGATTGAAGATAAAATTATTCGTTTTGCCGATAAAGATCGTCATCAAATTTTTGTTGAACCCGAGGGCTTAAATAGCTATGAAATTTATCCTAATGGTATTTCAACCAGCTTACCTTTTGATGTGCAATATCAATTTATTCGCTCCATTGAAGGTTTTGAAAAAGCCCATATTACCCGCCCCGGTTATGCAATTGAATACGACTTTTTTGATCCCAAAGATTTAAAGCCCAGCTTAGAAACTAAATTTATCCAAGGTTTATATTTTGCAGGACAAATCAATGGTACAACAGGTTATGAAGAAGCGGCTGCACAAGGTTTATTAGCGGGAGCCAATGCCGCCTTGAAAATTCAAGAAAAAGAAGCATGGTGTCCACAGCGTAGCGAAGCTTATTTAGGGGTATTGGTTGATGATCTGATTACCAATGGCACATTAGAACCTTATCGAATGTTTACCAGTCGAGCAGAATATCGGCTGTTATTACGAGAAGATAATGCAGATATGCGTCTGACAGAGAAAGGCTATGAACTTGGCTTAGTGAGTGAACAACGCTGGAAAGCCTTTAGCCAAAAACGGGAAGCGGTTGAGAAAGAAAAGCAGCGTTTTGAAAGCTTATGTATTCATCCTAATATGTTATCCAAAGAGCAAGAAGTGGCGCTATTTGATAAACCCTTGAGCCGGGCTTATCACTTATCTGAATTGTTGCGTCGTCCTAATATTACCTATCAAATGTTAGTGGATTTAGAAGCGATTGGTACAGAAGTCCGTAATCCTGCTGTGGCAGAACAAGTCGAAATTCAGTTTAAATATGCAGGTTATATTGAACGGCAACTATTAGAAATCGAAAAACATAAACGCAATGAATTAACTGAATTAGCCATCGATATAGATTACCAGCAAGTTAGTGGTCTATCCAATGAAGTTCGCCAAAAACTCAGTGAACATAAACCCCTGAGTATTGGACAAGCTTCCCGTATTTCAGGGGTGACTCCTGCTGCTATTTCTTTATTATTGGTGTATTTAAAGAAGCAACAATTACAATCAAAAGTACGACAAACTAATCTTGAGACTTACGGATTGTAAGAATCCACTTGTTGTAAAATATTTTTATCAAGGTTAAAACTTATTTTTTTGTGCCATTAGTTGGGGAAGTATTTACCCAATTTGCCAATGATATTTTAGATATTGATTTGCATATTGATGAAGTGCATACCGAATACGAATACCCCGAACCGATTGGTTTTGTCAAAAGTAAATATGATTTATTTGCCGAAGATAAAGAGCAGCGCATTATTGTTGAAATTCAATAGGTTAAAGAACCTGATTTTTTCGACCGTTTTTTATACTACCATTTGATTAGTTTAGCCGAACAAGTCAAAGGTTATCAAGCCTATCAATTTGACCGCACAGTTTATACCATTGTGCTACTCACCAATATACCTCGCGATGGCAGTATTGATTTTAGTTGTGCGATTAGCGATATGAATCCCATTGATGAAAAGAGGTGTAAAATTGGCCTGTATCCGCACCGCTTAATCTTTCTGTGTCCTCGCTTAGTCAATGACTCCACCCCACCAAAAGTAAAAAAATGGATGAAGACGATTATCACGATGATCTTTTACACAGCATTATTGGGCGTATTAAAAAACAAACCATCAACCCTGCATTATTAGCTGAAATTAAAGATGCCGCCGCATGGGATATTGCCAAGGCACAATTTAGACAAGAAGGCATTGAGCAAGGCATCGAACAGCAACAAATCCTGATGATTAAACGTTTATCTAAACAAGGCTTCAATCAAGAGACAATTGCCACGATGCTTGATATTTCTATTAAGAAAGTGAAGGGGGTCAGTTAATCATCATCAATAATGGTATGTGTTGCTGTAATTTCAGTTATGTTATTAGGAAATATGCCGCCCGTAGGATTAGTGATCAATAATCCAAATGTTTCATCAGGTTCTGCAATGGTGTCTCCAATAATATAAACGGGGATAAACACTTCTGTTTTACCTGCTTCAATCGTTGCTATCTTATTGCGTTCAGAAATATAATCTTTTCCTGCTTTAGCAGTACCATCATAAGTACTATACGTAACACTGGCATCAACACTTAATGCTTCACTAATCGCCAATTTGAAATAGTTAATATAATTTCTGTTGGTTTCCTTCACCTGTGTTTCAATCTTTCTAATCTCGGCTGATGTAGCAGGTTGCTTAGCTGTTCCTGTCAATGACACTGACATCGTATCAGGCGTACCATTACTTGTTATTTTTAGTGATCCTGTGAATGTCTCATTAATAGAAGTAGGCGCAAAATCAATCACAATTGTTAGCTGACTTCCACTCGGTAGATTTGTATTAGTACCTTTAATATGCTGGAATACTGGGCTATCACTTGTAATATCAATCCCTGTAATATCAACATCATGATTACCATTATTGGTAACAACAAGCTCTAAAGTTTGACGACTACCCACGTCTATAGAACCAAAATCAAGATTATTGCTACTGACATCCAGTGTTGTGGAAATCTTCCGCTGTCCTGCTCTATGCATGATTGGGTTTGTTACAGAAAACGGATTAATAACGCTAGGATCACCATCACGTTCCCAAGTCTTTGTATTAATAGGAATCCTTACAGCAATAGTTTCTTTATCACTGTCAGGAGACTGAATGGTAAGAAAATCATCATTTCCCCAAAAACTTGGAATACTACTCGCATCCGTTTGAATGATTGGATTGATGGTCTGTTCTTCAAAATCAATCGTATGGGTCGTTACTGTCTCTGTTGAGGTAGAATCTGCTACATCCAGTGCAATAACAAAATTATTATTATTTGCAAAGGTTGGATATTCTAAGTGAATGTCTGGACTTTGCGATGGAAAAGGAAAAATAAATCGTCCATCATCAAGACTTAAATCCAGTATGCCGACAGACCAATAATTATAACCGCTGTCAATATTTTCACTGTCACAAGTACTATTCGGTTGAGGCAAACATACCAGTGTATCGAAAACCAACTTCTGGCTGGCATAATCAAATGATAGAGAATCTGCATACCTAACTTGACCGAATGTCTCGGATGAATCATCCTGAAAATTGGGTTGAAGAATTGTATAGTCCCGCGTTACATCGTTGTCTAAATCAATAATATGGATTTGATTATCATCAAGAAAAACGCTGGTATAAGCAAAATAGCGTCCATCAGGGGAAATACTAATACTACTGATTTCATTATCTCCAAACCCCTCAGAAATCTTACCTGCAGGATCGATAATTCGAATATTATTTGTAGCATCAATAAAGAATATACTTGTTCCCTCTGCATCCGTATAAGGGGCAGGTCTTGTTTGCAATGCCGCGACATTCGTTAATAATTTGTTCTGAGCAGAAACATATTCACCCTTCACTGTCATTGTTTGTTCGTAAAGCTTTAATGTGTTATCTGAATCTTTAGAGAAATAGTACATTTTATCCTCCCCTGTAATAGGGGCTATTATATTTGGTGATGTTTCACCTTTCGCTACTTTAATTTCACCTTCCACAACTTCAATATAATCCCATACAGTTGTTACATACCCAACTTCTGGAGAATCTGCGCCGTAAATATCTGTTGTTGCCTGTATCAATGCACGACGTGCATCAATAAATTGAGAGGAAGCTGTAAGATATTGTGTTAATGCACGATAATAAATATTCTGAGTTCCACTACGTCCAATACCCTCATCAGTAAGAAAGGCTGCGCGGTTAGGGATGCCACTATTAATATGGACACCTCCATGATCATAAGAAACATTTTTATAATCACTCATTTGTGCAGGTTGAGGCTGTGAAAGCTTAGGATCATCAGGATTTTCCAGATTACGTAGATAACCAGGATTTGCTATTATACAATCTTCACCGAGCAACCAGTTCCCATCAATCATGGCTGCAAACACATCCGCAAAAGACTCATCCAATGCACCTGACTGATTTGAATAGATCAATCCTGCACTACTCTGAATTACACCGTGACTCATTTCATGAGCAGTGACATCCAGACATCTTGCCAAAGAACGGATAGTCTGCCCATCACCATCTCCATAAACCATTGCAGTTCCTGTCCAGAAAGCATTATTAACGTTATTGCCATAATGAATAAAAGAGATCAGATTTTGGTTGTTATCATTAATACTTTTGCGTTGAAAATTATTTTTAAAATATAGATATACTTTTTCCATATTCTTCAACGCACTCACCGCGATTGGATCCCAGTTACTATTTAAAGTCTGACTTTCAATAAAAAATGAAGAACCTACCTTAGCATTCGTCTTGTTCTGGAGATCAAGCACAATTGCATCACCTGTTGTATTAATATAATTTGTAATAGGATCATAGTCTGGTGCTACATCATCAAGTGATATGCTGGGGTCAATCATATAATAACTATCATCGATATCATCTTGCCAAGCAGTGAACGACTGATTAACCCCGAAGTCATCATTTCCACTTGCCGTTACCATTGCCGTATGGATAGCATCAATACGATGTACGATCTCACCATTATGTGCATCAATAAAATAAATCCAACGTTCTCCCAAACTCTTATTAACATCAAGCTTATAGCTTAAAACAGGGTGAGTCAGATCAGCATAAATTATTAACTCATTCGCGGTAAATGTGAGTGCATTAGAAGCGAGGTCATTCCTTACTTTATTTTTTGCTTGCTCTAAAAGTAACGAAGGGGATATATCAACATTATTAATCGTTGGGACATAGCCGCCATTTAGTAAATAAGGTTGCCCTTCATTATTAATATGCACAATGGCTTGTTTTCCAAAAACAGCGATACCTTGGTACATTTGTTGAAATCGAACATGCTGAAAACCGAGTTTATCAACATTCACTTTTGTACTACGCATTTCTGCATCTGGATCAGTCAGTTTTAATAAGAATTTATTATCATTAAGAAATCGTTTAGCAATAATTTTTGCATCTGTTTTTGTACGCTTTTTTGACTTGCTAGCCGCTAATGGTGGTATTGCTGCAAAGCTACCTTGTAAAAAAGAAGGTGT
>WFRR01000169.1 GCA_015486375.1 Thiotrichaceae bacterium | reverse complement strand
TTTTAAGGTAAGCAGTGCTTGTTGTTGTTCAGTGGAAATTAATGCTTTGTTCAGATTTGAGGCGACCTTGGAAGAGGGGCGGGATCTTTTATTAATCGTAGAAAAATAGTTCAAAAGATTATCAGAGATACTATTTGTGGTTTGCTGTTTCTTTAATGAGTTTCGGGTTCTAGATTTATGTTTTTTTCTGGTGCTAGGTGTAGATATTGAAGGTTTAAACGCTTTTGCTCTACCAGAATTAGGATCTTTGAAGCCATCGTCTATTTTATATTCAATAGGATTAGCGGGTTGTGACAAACCGACTGAAAATGAAATCAAAAAACAGAACATTCCTATGAAAATCTTGCGTAAACCGATAGAGATGGACTTTGTCATAATGAAGCAATCCTTGATAAAGAATCTGTTAATATTTGGGTTGATAACTACGTAAAGTAGTCAATTAAGTGTTGTAATTCTTCTTATTACATACTTAACATTATGACAATTTTTATTTTTCACCACCATACTTCAAATACACTATACAGGTACACAAAGTAGTGCAATTGCACTACTTTGTGTACGTTTCATAATATCTCGATTAAACGCCATGCTCGTTTGACTAAGCGTTATAAAAAAGACAGACGTTATTATGATCAATAGTGTTTTCTTCATTTTTCTTATCCTTGAAAAATAATTTTTATATAATTCTCATCTAACCAAAAAACCGTAGTTTTTCTTCATCAGAATCAAGTTTTTTGTTCAAAATAGATAAACAATGCCATCAGATGCACTAGAGCGATGAAAAATAATAGTGTGATTGCACTATTTGGTATAATTAGTGTTATAAATGGCTCTGTATCAACGATATTGCGTATATTTCGAGAATGAAATTATGATGAAAATACATTAATTCGCCTATAGCTTATTTTTATTATTTTTTGCCTTTATATGTACTATATACTACGCAAACGCACTAGCATAAATGCACTATTCTGTAATAATTCTAATAAAAATCATACAAAACTAATTGGCTATAAATTTTATGAAAATACTCAGTATTGAAGATCACGAACTGATCAGAGAAGCATTACAATTAAAGTTGGCAGTGCTTGCAGATAATGTTGAAGTACTCAGTGCTGCCAATTACAAACAAGCTGAAATTTTAGTGGAGCAATATCCTGATTTGGATTTGATCTTATTGGATATTTCCTTGCCCGATACCAATGGATTTGTCGCCCTAAAAAACTTGCACAAAAACTACCCACTACACCGATTGTTATACTCTCTGCCTCAGAATCACATCAGGATATTAACCGCGCTTTGGAAGGCTTAGCACAGGGCTATATTCCAAAATCCTATCACGTCGTACTCTTAGAAAGTTGGGGATATAGCGTGGTTTCTTCAGCCCATGATTTAGAGGGAATTATGGCTAAAATCAATCAATATTCTATTTATCCCGATGCCATTATCTCTGATTATCGGCTTGCCCCACCCACAACGGGCATAGATGTGATAGAGCATTTACGTGAATTTTATGAAGACAACATTCCAGCTATAATTATCACAGGTGATACCTCACCAGAGATGTTAACGACTTTTAAAATAGCCAATATCCCTGTATTACATAAACCCATCCAAGTGGCTAGATTACGAACTTTTTTACAACGGGCAATCAAATAACTAAAAAATCCCCCAGCAATATATCTATACTGAAGGAAAATGTTAATAATCATCGTATTTTTAATTGACTAGGACTTACGCATTGTAGGAAGACTTGAATTTTGGTACTAATCCTTTGATTGTTGTTGCAGATGTTTTAATAAACTGGCTAATGACGGTGTTATACCAATCCTAATATGTTCATCCTCTAACCGTTGAGTTATAATCATATTTCGACACCCTTCACCACAAGCAAAAGTAGTGAACAGTTCAAAACCAAAAAAAAACTGGGCATAACTTTCCCGACAGGCGAAAATTGATAGATTTTCAGCTAAAATACTCGCTCAAACAATCAGGCAGCGTCAGAAAGTGGTAGCTCAATTAATATTTCGCTCCAATGTTTCTCAAGCGGCTGACCCGTTAATATCTCAATCGGTGCCTTGCCTTTACGCTTGCCACTCAGATAACGCCGGTGATTATGATAAAACATGATCAGATTCAGCGTTTCCTGTGTAATCTGGCCTTTGGCACTAGTCAGATGTGGACGAACTCGATCTGCCAATGTTTGTCATGAATTTCTATAAAATCAGCCTGATTTGTATCATCAAGACAGGTTTCATCCGCTAAATAGAGTGCGTAATGGCGATGTTCGTTTTTTAACGTCGTCCGAAAGGCTTTGATAAAGCCAAATTCACGCAACCAAACGGTCTGACCCTCTTCAGGAATATTCAGAGATTGAACGTGCATAAATGCATTCTTCTTAAGGGAAACACGCCGATTACTTTTAAGCGCAAACATAAAACTCAAACCTTTGTTTTTAAGGGCTTTCAAATTTTTTGTTCCACTGTACCCACTATCCCCTGTCACCATTGAAGGGTTTAACCCCCATTCAATTACCTCATCAAGCATCGCTAGAAAATAATCATTCTTTGTTTTCCCTTCTAATTTGTCATACAGACGGTAATTAACGGGTAAGTGATGTCCTTTTTTATCGGTGTAATAAAGGGTAATGAGATTAATGCCTTTCACACTACGGTGATGCTTTCCTGACCAAAAATGACCCACCAGTGCCATTTTATGGCTGTAGGGTTTATCCAATACGGAATCATCAACACTCAGTACACCCCCGTCTAATGCCAATTGTGACTTAGCTTGTGCGAATAAGTCCTCGGGTGTGTAATTTTCTCTGAGAAGAAAGCGATTAACGCTGTCATGTGAAATATTATCAATTTTGCCAAACGACAGGCGCTTGGGTAGTGAGGTTCACTGAGAAGAAAGCTGATATAAAGTGGCATTGTGCACTCGAAGGACGGGTTATTTTTCTCATGGTTTATTATAGAGCAAACCTTGCTCTTTTTGTCACTAGCATATTCACTCTTTCTCTACAATGCGTAAGTCCTATTTATGATCTATCGGGACTTGACAGATAGGGAGGGAATAAACCAATTAAATGCTCAGCACGGCAATGAATAGGTGAATACTCAGCTAAGGCAAATAAGCCAATCGGACCATATTCTTGATGGATAATCAGCATTTCTAAATAACCACTTTGCAGAGGAGGAATCTGCCATTGTCTTTGCAAATAGTTTTGTGTTTGTTCGAGACTGTTAAAGTTACCATTTAATCGGAATAGATTCATAAAATCTACATTACCAGTAGTTTAGCATCAGGTATAGTTCGACGTAGGCTAATATTTTTACCCGAATTTAAGGTAGAGGGTCTCTGGATACTACCATAAGCTAAGTTTTTCATTAATCAAAGACTCTTTAAATTACATTGCTTTATATTATTATAATGCTTATTTTTCCTCTATAATTTAGATGCACTATAGGGAGGAGAAAAGTAGTGCGATTGCACTACTTCATGTGATCATTATGCCCCAATAGCAAGGATTGTTCCATCTTGCATAACCGTCACAGCAGTAACAAGACCGCCCATATCAGGTGCTTTTACCCATCGACTATTTAAATTAGCACGGGTATATAATTTTTCATCGATACCAATAGCAAGAATAGTACCGTCTTGCATAATATCCACATCAGTAACAAGTCCCCCCATATTAGGTGCTTTTACCCACGGACTATTTAAATTGGCACGGGTATATAGCTTTTGATCAACTCCAACAGCAAGAATCATTCCATTTTGCATAACCGTTATAGCAGTAACACGACCACCCATATCAGGCGCTTTTATCCATCGACTATTTAAATCAGCACGGGTATAGAGTTTTTTATCAATGCCTGTAGCAAGAATTGTCCCATCTTTCATAAAGGCTACTGCAATAATGAGACCTCCCTTATCAGGTGCTTTTACCCACGAACTATTTAAGTTAGCACGGGTATACAGCTTTTGATCAATTCCGATAGCAAGAATCGTTCCATCTCCCATTGTTGTTAAAGCAGCAACAATCCCACCTTTGTCAGAAGCTTGCATCCATCGGCTCTTTAAATCAGCACGAGTAAACAATTTCCCTCTCGTATTTTTTTTCGGTGCAACAGCAACCTTAGATTCTTGTTTTATTGCATCTCCTATTTGCTTCAGATTTAAACCGCGGACAGTCGTATTTTTAATTTCTGTGGTTCCTTTCTCTAAATCAACAACCAATGTACCAGAAACAGTAACAACATAGGGAACAGCTGCACCCAACCCACCGACTCTTGCGAAATGAAATCCCGTTCTACCAACAATTTCAACATGCATTAGCCGTTGCTGTGCAGTAAATTCAAATTCAACTTGTTGGTTTTTAAGATTAGTATCAACACTTGAATAACCCACTATGTATTTTAAATCAAAGTCTTTCATAGCGGCACCTGCGGGTCTATTCAACCATTTTGTAACAGCACCATTGACTACCAACCCAAGTGGATTATCACTGTCGTAGAACGATGCAGAAGCTCCATCATAGGAATTTTTCATTTCAGAAGTCCAACTAATTTTTCCTAAGAAATCTGATGATTTTTTTATATTAAAATCTTTTAACGAAACACTACTGGAATTTGAAATTGAAAAATCAGCAGAGGGTGATGCGATGTCACTTGCTGAAAAACCTGCTCCTGCTGACCAGCTTACTGTATGGCTGTATTGTGCTGTATTTAGGTTTGTCATTGGCACAACAGAGGGTGAATTAATATCTAATAAATCAGAATTTTTTGGTTGTATCGTAAAATTAGCACGGTCTTGAAAAAGAGAGGCAACAGGATCCGAATAATCTAATTTTTCCTCATCAGCATATGATGGTATATAGGTATTATGCGTTGAAATAAGGATATCTATCTTATCGTCACTTCGTTTCATAGCCCTGACATCAAACTGTAGTTTGATGCCAGCATCTTTTCTATCCATACTTGTGAAAGAAAGCTTACTATCGTATGCACTTGTAAGATTATTGCTTACCCCTGCAATATTGCCAACAAGTGCAACACCTCCTCCAATAGGTGCAAACGATGCAATTCCTGAAAGCGCACCAACTATATTTAGTATCGGAGCATCATCATAGTTATCAGGGTATTCTGGACGAACAATTCCATCTAATCGGCTGGTTGTTTCTACTAAAAATTCTTGAGACATCTATTTTTCCCTAGTGAGTGACATAAATCTATCTGTATCAACGACGTTACATACATTTCGAGGATAAAATTATGATAAAAATACATTGACTCGCCTATAGCCTATTTTTATTATTTTTTGTCTTTATATGTACTATATACTACGCAAACTGACTAGTGTAAATGCACTACTCTGTAACAATTTTAATAAAAACCATACGAAACTAATTGGCTATAAATTTTATGAAAATACTCAGTATTGAAGACCACGAACTTATCAGAGAAGCGTTGCAGTTAAAGTTGACGGTGCTTGCAGATGATGTCGAAGTACTCAGTGCCGCCAACTACAGACAAGCTGAAATCTTAGTCGAGCAATATCCTGATTTAGATTTAGTTTTATTAGATATTTCTTTACCCGATATTAATGGTTTAACCGCGCTCAAAAAACTGGCGCAGAAATTACCCACCACACCGATTGTGATGCTCTCTGCTTCTGAATCACATCAGGACATTAATCGTGCATTAAAAGACTTAGCACAGGGTTATATTCCAAAATCGTACAGCAATGAATTAATGATCAGTGCAATCCGGGTAGTACTCGCAGGTGGAACGTATATTCCACCCACTCTCTTGCAGCCACAAGCTACTAATCAACGGATGTTTGATGCTCAATTTTCATCCCACAGACTGACTCCCACCTTCACCAAACGACAAAAAGAAGTACTTGCCCTGTTAATTAAAGGCAAATCAAATAAAGTCATCAGCCGTGAATTGAGTATGGCTGTCAACACCGTTGGTATCCATATCAGCGCTATCTTTAGGATACTTAAGGTTAATAACCGTACACAAGCGGCGTTTAAAGCCAGCCAATTAGGATTAGTAAGTGATTAAGCTGGAGAAATTTCGTTTAATTCCTCTTATTAATACCCAAGAAAAAAAGCGTATCTATAGTGATGCGATTGAATTCTTATATCATCTTGAACCCCTTATTTTCATTATCCTTCCCCTATTTTCAGCCATTCTTTGTTGGGGACTTTGGAATTCTGTTAATCATACTGAATTAGTTATTTGGCAAATTAGTGTTGTATTAATAACACTGGTTCGCTATATCCTTTATCGCTTATATTTCAAGTTCAACCCAAATCGTCACCCTTTACCGTGGGCATACTACCATATCGCACACTCAATAATTTTAGGGCTAATCTGGGCTTATGCCTCATATATCTTTCTTGAACAAAGCAGTAATTATGGGCATATATTATGGCTTGTCGCAATTATGGGCAGCCTTGTTTCGGCTATGCCGTTCTTAGCTTACTGGTATCCCAGCTTTTTGGCTTATTCTTTGCCAACAGCACTAAGTATGCCCATTATCTTATTTTCATATGACACGCCTGAATATCAAGCATTATCGATACTGGCTTTTATGGATTGTATCTTTATATTATTAATTGCCTACCGCGCTCATTTTTTTATTATCGATAGTATTAAGCTACGCATGCAAAATACAGATTTAGTCAAACGCTTAGAAAAAGAAAAAGAAAATGCAGAACGTTCTGATCGTTCTAAATCACAATTTTTAGCCGCTGCTAGTCATGATTTACGTCAACCGTTACAAGCCTTAAACTTATATCTAGATGCTTTAGGTTCAAGGTTAAATAATCAGGAGCAATATGAAATATTAGGCAAGTTACAACAATCTGAACAAGCCTTGAGCTGTCTATTAAATGCTTTATTGGATGTTTCTAAATTAGATACAGCGAATCTTAGCTTTCAAAAAAAGCCCCTTTCATGTCAAGAGTTGATGTTCAACCTCTCCACTGAACTGATACCTCAATTTGAAGCCAAAGGGATTCAATTTAGACTGCGCGTTTGTCATGCCTTTGTTTATAGTGATCCTACTGCACTGACGCGCATTATTAGAAATCTATTGAAAAATGCATTACGTTATACCCAGCAGGGATCTGTTTTATTTGCAGCCCGTTGTCGTCCTCAGTATGTCGAATTCCAAATTTGGGATACAGGTGTTGGCATTCCCAAGGACAAACAAACGGAGATTTTTGATGATTTTGTACAATTACATAATTATGAACGGCATCAAAACCAAGGTTTAGGCTTAGGATTATCAATTGTAAAACGTCTTTCTGTCTTACTTGATCATCCGATAACACTGCGTTCAAAAGTAAATAAAGGCTCGGTATTTAGTGTGCAAGTACCAATTAGCAAAATACCTATCAACACGACTATTCCAAATAAGACAACACAAGAATCTGCCACAGTTGTGCAATCGTTATCAAATACTGTGCAAGGTAAAACGCTGGTCTTAATTGAAGATCAAGAAGAAGTACTACAAGCCACTGTCGTACTCTTAGAAAGTTGGGGATATAGCGTGGTTTCAGCCCATGATTTAGAGGGAATTATGGCTAAAATCAATCAATATTCTATTTATCCCGATGCCATTATCTCTGATTATCGGCTTGCCCCACCCACAACGGGCATAGATGTGATAGAGCATTTACATGAATTTTATGAAGACAACATTCCAGCTATAATTATCACAGGTGATACCTCACCAGAGATGTTAACGACTTTTAAAATAGCCAATATTCCCATATTGCATAAACCCATTCAAGTCGCGCGGTTACGCACTTTTTTACAACGTGCGATAAATGTATACAAAGCTTAGTTAAAATGCACTACCGAATAAGGCATTGAGATGTTATTAATCCAGTTTTTCAATAACACTTTTTAGGTGTTCCCAATCTTTAATAGACCCCATTTTAAGAAAGAAACAAAGTTTGCTTTCGTAACTATCTCTTATACCTTAAGTATGTACTTCTATTACCTTAAGTATGTACTTCTATATACGCCAAGTATATATATAGCAGGGTTATATCAAAAGTATAGGCAGTATTATCAGTTATGCATGATACTAAATTACGAAGAATAACTAGAAATTTTATATTAATTTTCACAGTTCATGATTTTTCAAGTATCTGATTATGCTGATTTTCTAGTGAGACTGGGAATTACTGATAATCCTGAGATACGTTTATAGGCAGTGTTACAAATAAAAAATTAAGTCTGTTTTATTATTTAGTCAATCCAATACCATCAAGCACTTACAAAGACTCAAGCGCAGTCTTAAGTTGAAGCTCATCAATGGGAAAAGGCATAACACAATCAAAGGTAAATCGTTCTTGCAAACGGGCTAATTGACCTCTGAATTCTTTATCGTAAAAGATGATGGTTTTTGTCTCAGGGTGACGTACGACCAGTGACATTAAAGATTCTAAACTACTGGTACGATCACGAAAATCAGATTGAAAATTAAACTCTGCTACCACAACATCAGGTACATATTTCTTTAAACGTCTCAGGGTTTTTCTCATATTAAATTCTCGATCCACTTTATATCCGAAACTTTCATACAGTGATCCGAAATCAGGATAGCCGCCAATTTCAACAATCGAAAGTAATTTTTTTGCCATTGAGTATCTGCCTTGTCTAAAAATATTTCACTCAGCTTATACAGCATTTAACCTGATTTATTCTACAATTTATTATAATTAACAATACTAATAGTCAGTCTCCCCATGCATATTCTGTTTATCCATCAAAATTTTTCAGGTCAATATCGACAATTAGTTCCTGCTCTACAAAAGCAAGGACATCACTTATTGGCACTCTCTCAACGTAAAGAAAAGCATATTTTAGGTGTCCGAAATATTTGCTACTCACAGCGTAGTAATACGCCTAACTTGCACCCGTGGCTATTAAATGTAGAAAGTCCAATGGTTCGTGCTGAAGGGGTTGCTCATTATTGTGAGCGACTTAAGCAAAAAGGTTATATTCCTGATGTAATTTATGTCCATACAGGCTGGGGAGAATCGCTATTTTTACGTGATGTGTGGTCTCAAGCACGCATTATTGGTTTCTTCGAATATTATTATCATGCCCAAGGTGTTGATTCGAATTTTGACCCTGAATTTCCAATGGTTGAGAAAAATTTAGCCTTTAAATTACGTATGCGAAATACACATTTATTGTCTAGCTTAGAAAGCTGTGATATGGGGATTAGTCCAACCCAATTTCAACATGCCTTATTCCCCAAGGTATTTAGAAATAAGATTCACACGATTCATGATGGTATTCAAACCCAGATTGCTTGCCCCAATCCTGATGCATGGATACACCTTAACCGTGCTGATTGCACCTTTAAAGTGTCTGATCCTTTGATTACTTTTGCAAATCGTAATTTAGAACCCATGCGAGGCTATCATCGATTTATGCGTGCCTTACCCGAGATTTTACGCCGCAACCCTCGCGCCCATGTTGTTATTATTGGCCATGATTCTTGCAGCTATGGTAATAAATCTAAAGGACTGTCATGGAAAGAAAAATACTTACAAGAAGTGAGAAGTGAACTAGATTTATCCCGCGTCCATTTTGTCGGAAAAGTTGCTTATGAAGTCTTTATTAAACTGTTACAAGTCTCTGCTGTACATATTTATTTAACTTATCCTTTTGTTTTATCATGGTCTTTACTGGAGGCGATGAGCGTAGGCTGTAAAATTGTGGCATCTCGCACAGCCCCAGTACAAGAAGTGATTGAGGATAAAAAACAAGGTTTATTAGTCGACTTTTTCTCTAAAAGTGAATTAGTCGATGCAGTGAGCCATATTTTAGCGCAACCCAGTGCTTTTACAGCAATGGGTCAAGCTGCTCGACAACGAGTCGTACAACAATATGACTTTGAAAAAGTTTGTTTACCGCAGCAATTAGGCTTAATACAACAGGAAAAACCTGCAGTAAGTTCAGCTATTATTTCTGTTTAAAACCAACTCGGCTGCCACGTTGCATGACCATACCAATCGTGCCATTACGTTTTAAAAAATGTAACTCATTACCTCGTTGTTGCACTTGACTCATACGCATTAATGTCCGTAGGTAGGAACTTTCCCAATCATTAATATTGATGGCCTTTTTACCCGTGATAACAGGCTTCATTCCACAATGCTGATTAGTTTGGTCAATACGATCAACTCTAAAGCGTGTATCCCCAATGAGGTGAAATTTAGCCTTATAATTATTGCAACCAGAAAAACCAGATAAGCGTTTTTGTTTAATATTTAAATGAATCTTAAGACCAGTGGGAATCGTCTTACCGTTCAGCTTAGACAAATACCAATTAGTATTTTCGAGCGAATTCCCACGACTGTTCAAAGGACAGTTAGCTGCCGTAATTTTGTATGAATTAATCGTAGCATAACTGCTTGTTGTAACACATAAAGTGCTTAGTAATAAAAAATTAGGCACACAAGTGCTTTTTTTTATTTTTAAATAATTATTTAATTTCATTGTAAGCGATCTTACTTATTTTTATTTTTAACAACTTAAGGGTAGAATATCGGTGTGGAAATTACAAAATTATTTAATAATGAATATTACTGCTATTTATCCAGGAACGTTCGATCCTATTACCAATGGACACAGCGATTTAGTCCAAAGAGCCAGCCGTTTATTTGATAGAGTGATTATTGGTATCGCTTCCAATCCTAAAAAATGTCCTTTATTTAGTCTACAAGAACGTATTGTCATGGCAGAGCAAGTACTAAGTGATTATCCGAATATTGAGGTCATGGGATTTAACGGTTTATTAGTTGATTTTGCTCAAGCACAACAGGCTAAGGTAATTTTGCGAGGGCTGCGAGCAGTCTCTGATTTTGAGTATGAATTTCAACTGGCGAGCATGAATCGCCGCTTAGCCCCTGAGGTTGAATCCCTATTTCTCACCCCTGCTGAACAGCATTCTTTTGTTTCATCGACATTGATTCGAGAAATTGCTAGCTTAGGGGGTGATGTATCTGCTTTTGTACATCCCATCGTAAAAGATGAATTAGCAAAAAAGATGGCTTAAAATACGATTCATGTTAGTTTTTATACCTCTAAATCTATAAATATTTAAAGGGCTATTTCACTTTTCCCAAGTCATTGCTACTATTTGTGTAATCATGACGAAATCGTCATTAAATACTACGAAATATTCCCATTATTTAATCGAATTTCCCCTGTATAAATTCACTTACATCGCTTTAGGCTGTGATAGGTGATGAAACTAATTACTTAAAGTTAACGGAGACAGCAATGTCATTATTTATTACCGATGAATGCATCAACTGTGATGTATGTGAACCTGAATGCCCTAATGAAGCGATTTATATGGGGGATGAAATTTATGAGATTGACCCTGATAAGTGTACAGAGTGTGTGGGACATTATGATGAGCCACAATGTGTCGAAGTCTGTCCTGTCGATTGTATTCCAGAAGATCCTGATAATGTGGAATCAGAAGATGACTTATTACTTAAATATGAAAGTCTCATGTTAGCGGCCGAATAAAACCACAACGATCCAATGCAGCTATCTGGTTAATCTACGCTAGATAGCGAATATTGTTAATAGCGTCTATACTTCCTGCCTTATTTATTGACCTAAAATTCCTTTGCACTATGTCTGATCGACGAGAAGAAATGTATTCTCAATATGAGAAACGCCGCACTTTTGCTATTATTTCCCATCCCGATGCGGGTAAAACCACTATTACCGAAAAACTATTGTTGTTTGGGCGTGCTATTCAATCCGCAGGTAGCGTTAAAGGGCGCAAAGCAGCAAAACATGCCACCTCTGATTGGATGGATATGGAAAAAGAACGGGGTATCTCAGTTACTTCCTCAGTAATGCAATTCCCTTATAACGGTCATATTGTCAATTTGCTTGATACACCGGGGCATGAAGATTTTTCTGAAGATACCTATCGTACTCTAACTGCCGTAGATTCTGCCCTAATGGTGATTGATGTCGCTAAAGGTGTTGAGCAACGTACCATTAAACTAATGGAAGTCTGTCGTTTACGAGATACACCGATTATTACTTTTATTAATAAACTGGATCGTGAAGGTAGAGACCCCATTGATTTATTAGATGAAGTCGAAGAAGTGCTGAATATTCGCTGTGCGCCGATTACATGGCCGATTGGCATGGGTAAACGCCTTAAAGGGGTTTATCATATTCATCACGATACCATCCACCTCTATAAACCCAGTCATGATGGCAAGATTAATGAAGGAAAAATTATTCAGGGTATCAATAACCCACTCGCAGATGAAATTTTAGGCGATATGGTTGAAGAGCTACGTGAAGAAATCGAATTAGTTTTAGGTGCAAGCAACCCCTTTAATGAAAAAGATTATCTCAATGGTACATTAACCCCTGTCTTTTTTGGCTCAGCGATTAGTAACTTTGGTGTTTCAGAATTACTGAACGATTTTGTAAAATATTCACCGCCTCCGCAAAGCCGCAAAACGGCAGAACGGGAAGTTAAACCTGATGAAAACAACTTCACAGGCTTTGTATTTAAAATTCAAGCCAATATGGATCCCAAACACCGTGATCGGATTGCGTTTATGCGTATTGTGTCAGGAACATTCCAGAGGGGTATGAAACTTAAGCATGTGCGTTTAGGTAAAGATATGAAAATCCCTGATGCACTGACCTTTATGGCGGCTGATCGTGACCATATCGAAAATGCCTATGCTGGTGATATTATTGGTATTCATAATCACGGTACAATTCGGATTGGCGATACCTTTACCCAAGGTGAGACTTTATTTTTTCATGGTATCCCTAGTTTTGCGCCTGAACTTTTTCGACGCGCACAGCTTAGAGACCCTTTGAAAATGAAACAATTACAAAAGGGCTTAAGTCAATTGTGTGAAGAGGGTGCAACCCAGCTATTTAGACCGCTAAGCAATAATAATCTTATCTTAGGTGCAGTGGGTATCTTGCAATTTGATGTAGTTGCAGAACGCTTAAGAGTGGAATACAACGTTGATTGTATGTTTGAAGCCGTCAATGTACAAACTGCTCGTTGGATTCAGTGTAATGATGATGCCATGCTGCAACGTTTTAAACAAAGAGCGCAAAGTAATCTTGCTCTAGACCATGCAGGTGAACTGGTTTATATCGCGCCAACTCGGGTTAATTTACAGCTCATTCAAGATAAATGGCCTGAAATTGAATTCCTAAGTACGCGTGAACATGGTTTGTATGATTAACGGGTTAATTTTCAGTTTGAAAACGGTGCTTAAAACATGACAGTTCGTAATTTTGAAACACATCATCCACAATTACATTCCAGCGTATTTGTGGATGAAACGGCTTTAGTCGCGGGTCAGGTCACCATTGGCAAAGAAAGTTCAATTTGGCCAATGGCGGTATTAAGAGGGGATATTCATTGGATCAAAATTGGGCAACGTAGCAATATCCAAGATGGTTCGGTATTACATGTTACTCATGCAAGTGAATATGCTACCAACGCTAAAGGTTTTCCCTTGCGAATCGGTGATGATGTCACGATTGGACATAATGCGGTATTACATGCTTGCACCATTGGTCATCGTAGTTTGATTGGTATGGGAGCGATTGTATTAGATGGTGCAGTCATTGAAGCTGAGGTCATTGTTGGCGCGGGGAGTTTAGTACCACCGCATAAAACCTTGGAAAGTGGTTACCTTTGGTTAGGCAGTCCCGTACGCAGAGTAAGAGAATTAAATGACAAGGAAAAAGCGTTTTTAGCCTATTCTGCTCAGCACTACGTTAAATTAGCGAAACGCACGGCTGAAACTAATGTCTAGGCTGGCTTTGTGCTGAGAATTACACTTCTACAAAAATTTTCTCATTTTCAATCGTAACAGGATAAGTCTGTAAGGGAATCTCCGCAGGTTCTACTACGGGTTGCCCTGTTTTAACATTGAAACGTGCGCCATGTAATGAACACTGTACTAAATCCCCTTTGATGCAGCCATAGGACAAAGAGAAATCTTCATGGGTACATAAATCATCAATAGCATAAAACTGACCATCTACATTACAGACTAAAATAGCTTGTTCGGGGGTGCTGACCCGTTTCATCGTTCCTTGCTTGATTTCTCGGATATTTCCCGCTTCAATACGCGTTTTAGACATGGTGACTCTCTGTGAATACTTGGATTATAGGATGTGGCGATATTGGTCGCCGCGTAGCGCGGTTATATCAAAAAGTAACAGTAAAAGACAAGCCTTTGATAAAGGGATTAGTATATTCTCGTGCATCACAACAGATTTGTGAGCAAATGAATATTCATACTTTTCAAGCAGACTTAGACAGTAATACAAGTTTGCAAGCTGAAATACCTGCTGATTTATTTAAGCAAGCCCAAGTTTTTTATTTCGCACCTCCACCTAAAACAGGCGTTTGTGACACTCGCTTACAAGACTTCTTAAACCATATTAGCGATAAAGTGAAAAAGATTGTACTGATTAGTACTACGGGTGTTTATGGTGATAGTCAGGGAGAATGGATTGATGAAACGACCCCGATTGCTCCTAAAGCTGATCGGGCTAAACGGCGTGCCAATGCTGAACAACAGTTACAACAATGGGCTAAACGCTATCAAAAAGACATTGTGATTTTGCGCGTACCAGGAATTTATGCCTCTGATCGCTTACCGTTAACACGACTTAAAAAGGGCTTAGCCGTGGTTAAGGCAAGTGAAGCAGGCTGGACAAACCGTATTCATGCTGATGATCTGGCTCAAGTGTGTCAGCAAGCGATGCAATTAGATCTCCCACAGATTCTCTATAATGTAACGGATGGGTCACCTAGCAGCATGACAGACTATTTTAATCAAGTTGCAGATTACGCAGGACTTAAACGCCCACCTCAAATATCTATGCAAACTGCCATTGAGACCCTAAGTAAAGGAATGGTGTCTTATTTACAAGAGTCTCGTCGTATTAAAAATCAGAGCTTACTGGATGATTTTAATTTAACCTTACAATACCCTGATTTAAAGGCTGGTCTGATGACTAAGTATAAAAATAGTAAAAGTAATGATTAAAAATACTGCTTAGAATATTCTCTAGCTCGTTGAATACGCTCGGGTGAGCTGGGATGTGTAGAAAGAAGATTGGCTTTATCTTGCTCATCCTCATCTGGACGACTAGGCGTTGCTGTATCTTGTTCTTCCCACGCTAACATTTTTTCAAATAAATGGGCAAAATGGATCGGGTCAATATTAAGTTGAATCATTTTTTCAAAGGCATAATTATCGGCTTCAGTTTCATGCTTGCGTGAATAATGACTTTGTAATAACAGTGTTGGTAAAGCAATCAGCATTTCTTCAACGGCAGTGGTATCACCGATCATCATAGCTAAACCAATTGTTACAATAGAGCTATGGATAATTTGTTGTAAACCGTGTCGAGATTCAATATGTCCAATTTCATGTAATAAAACCGAATCAATTTCAGCTTGATTATCTGCCATATTAATTAAGGCATCGGTAATAATAATCGTGCCTGATGGCAAAGCCAGAGCATTGGGAATATCGTCTAATTGTCGAAATTTTAATTGATAGTTTGCAGATTGAGAAATATCTAAATTATCCTTTGCCTGTATTGATAACAGTGTTTCCTCAAAATGTTGACGAATCGAGGCTTGTTGCTGTTTATCTAGTTTACTGGGTTCGAGTAAGACTTTATCCAAAATATCTAAAGTGCCTTCAGATACCTTTTCGCTCACTACCTTGGGCATACTATAAGCCAGTTTTTCACTCGCCCACGGTAAGCCCCAATAAACAGTGGAAAAACTAGCCACTACAGTGAGTAGCAGTGCCGTGGCGATCCAATGCCAATGCGTTTCTAGATGATGCAAAAAATGTAATTTTTTATCTTTATGGTTTAGGTTTAATAAAAGTTGATCAATTTGATCATTGGCTTGTGTCTCAAAAATGGATTGATCGTATAAACCAATTTTTCGCGTAATATTACCGACACGATCACTGACCGATAAGGTATTCACCTTACCGACTAGATTATCTTGATCACTTATGACTAAACTAAATTGATCTGCCTGAATATTTAATGTGGCAGGATAACGTGCAGCACTATTTGCAGGATACCAATAACCTTTAATTTGCATCTTATATATCCAGCTACATGCCTAAATCGAGATCAAGATCAAATGCGTTACCGACTTCATCACCGAGGGCAGATTGTTTTTCTTGCTGTTGATTCACATAGTTTGAAAGATTCCCTGTCACAATGGCATCAATCGATTCAATTTTATAACGGGTCAAACGAATAATTGCCCATGGATAAGCTAACCCCATTGTGAAAATAACAGCTAAGGTATTAGTTGCATAAATCATAAATAATTTACCCATCGCTAAATTGGATTTTAGTCGTAAAACTTGATCAAGCTGGGTACGATGAAATACATATTCTCGTATATGTGTTTCTAAATAAGCCTTTGCCCATAAACCGACAAAAATAAAAGCAAGGTATATCGGTATCACCATAAAAATCATGGCAGCTATCATGCCCTCTATCGCTGCTGGACCCATTTCTTCGTCGTACGAGCCTAAGCTCTGAATATTCGTGTATGCATCCATACCCCCTGCTAGCGCCGTGAAGACAGCCATAATAAGGGCAAGAATGGTCGAAGTCGCCATGATCAATAATGAAACCCAAAGGATCATAAAGAGATAGGTTTTATAGTATTTTTTACTTGAAAGCTGTGTAGAAAAATCACCTTGACCATATTTCTGATGATTAATGTAATAACTCGTAAACAATTGTTGTACATGCGGAAAGAGAAGGTAAGTTGCTAAAAAGGCGATCGGTAAAATTGCTAAAATCTCTTCTGAACTTAAATCTCCTGATATAAAGTAGAGTAATAAAAACACAATGCTTGTGAGAATAATAGGAATAAAGGGAATTAGTAATAAAATGGTATATGCCTCTTTAAGTGCGCCTTTGAAACTAAAGCGTACATTTCGATAGCTCATCATACGGGCATTAAATTGCAGTGATTTCCATACTAACCAAGGTGAAACTAAGGCGAGAATAATGGCAAAAACAATCGCGGCAGGAGGGTAAAAATTGGAGAGTGTAATATAAATTATGAGAGCAACAATAGCAATCAAACGCCCTTTTAGGATCATAATCGGAGTGGCATGATATTCAAACGCAGCATTATCTAATTGTGTATTGCCATAAAAATAGCGATTATTACGGACTTTTGCCCATGCGGAATAAATACCAAAGGTCAAAATACTTAGGATAATATTAACAATCCATATTTTGAAATATTCCAACGCTTGACCTGAAAAGACTAAGCTCATTTGGGATGAACTCTTGTTGGGTGAGGTATCTTGCTCATACATGATTTTTCTCCTTATTCTTAATTTTTATTCACTCTTGCTAAGTATAGAAGCCTCAATAAGGACTTGCGTGGAATGATTCACTGCGCTAACTATCACTTTTGAGGCATTGTGTCTAAAGGGTAAATATTCAATAATCTAAGCAATAGATTATTTTTTATCCCTACAATATTTCGGAGCATATCTCATGAAAGTTATTTTACTCGGTGGACCAGGCGCAGGTAAAGGTACTCAAGCAGGTTTTATTACTGAAAAGTACAATATTCCACAAATCTCAACGGGCGACATGTTACGTGCTGCGGTAAAAGCGGGTACAGAATTAGGTATTGAAGCTAAGAAAGTCATGGACGCAGGCGGTTTGGTTTCTGATGATTTAATTCTTGGTCTTGTTAAAGAGCGTATTACACAAGACGATTGTGAAAACGGTTTCTTATTTGATGGTTTCCCTCGTACACTTGCACAAGCTGATTCTCTAAGAGAGCAAGGTGTTGATGTGGATGCAGTGGTTGAAATTGATGTTGATGATGCTGAAATCGTTAAGCGTATGGGCGGTCGTCGCGTACATTTAGCTTCAGGTCGTACTTACCACGTTATCTTTAACCCACCTAAAGTTGAAGGTAAAGATAATGAAACGGGTGAAGATTTAATTATTCGTGCAGATGATCAAGCTGAGACTGTAAAAGCCCGTCTTGGTGTTTACCATGAGCAAACAGAGCCACTTATTAAGTACTACACAGATTATTCAAATTCAGGTGAAGATAGTTCACCTGCTTATATTCGTGTTGACGGTGTCGGTACAGTGAATGGTATTCGTGACAGTATCTTTGTCGGTTTAGACAAAGTTTAAACCTTAGCCTTTATCATCATTGATAAAATGCTAAATAAATTGTCGGCAAAAAGTATTTATGCTTGTGCTGGCAATTTTTGTAAAGCCTCCAGTAAACGTACAACATCCTCTTCAGAGTGCATCGCAGATAAGGTAATCCTTAAACGGGCTGTATTTTTTGGCACTGTCGGCGGACGAATCGCTGATACTAAAATACCTTGTTGATATAAAGCCTCGCTCACCTGTACCGCGTAACTTGCACTACCTAACACAATGGGTTGAATGGCTGTATCAGAAGGCATTAGTCTTAGCCCCAATTGTTGTACACCCTCTTGAAACTGTTTAATTAAAGCTTGTAACTTTTCTCGTCGCCACGTTTCCTGTTTAACAATACGTAAACTTTCCAAACTCGCTGCTGCAATCGCAGAGGGCATTGCCGTCGTATAAATCCATGTTCTTGCTGTTTGCTTTAAGTATTCAATTAAATCTTCCGAACCTGCAATAAATGCCCCCGCTGTTCCCAGTGCTTTTCCCAATGTTGCCATTAAAATAGGCACATCCTGCTCAGATAAATTTTCTTGTTCTAATAAACCCGCGCCTGTTTTACCGAGTACCCCTAAACCATGTGCATCATCAAGCATTAACCATGCTTGATTTTGTTTAGCCAGTTTTGAAAGTTGTTTAACAGGAGCAAGATCACCGTCCATACTAAAGACTGCATCACAAACAATCATTTGATTCGGACAGGGTTTGAGGGTCTGTTTCTGTAAATTTTTGTGTAAATGCGATAGATCATTATGTCGATAACGCAACATACGCGCCTTAGATAACAGTGATGCATCAATCAAAGAAGCATGATTTAAGCGGTCGGCATGAATGACATCACCTCGTTGCATCAGTGCATTGATTGTCCCCATATTCGCCATATAGCCTGTTGAAAATAAGAGTGCGTTTTGCCGACCTGTAAATTCTGCTAATGCTTGTTCCAATTGTTGATGTATGCATGAATGTCCATTGATTAAATGTGCTGAGCCTGTTCCTACCCCATAATGATTGGCTGCATTTTGAAAAGCTTGAATCACATCAGGATGATTGGCTAAACCTAAGTAATCATTGCTGCAAAAATTTAAATAGGTTTTATTCTCTATTTTAATATGAGTCTGTTGTGCAGATTCAACCATACGGGTTGAACGATATAATGATTGTTGTCGTTGTTGTTGCAAAAATGCAGGGATTTCATTGGGACGCATAGAGAGTTTCCAAAGCGATATAAAAAATGTCGTGTACAGAGCTGTTCAGGGTACTAATCAAATTTTAGCGTACTGTACTTTTTATATTCTTTATCAGATTTTTTATCACAAAATGGTTTTTTTGGAGCGAAGCAAGCATCACCTGATAAATTCATCTTTACATCATCTACATATATATCAGGTTCACAATAATATTCTTTTGGATAACCACAGGATTTTTCACTCTGTATTTTAATATTGTCCTTATTATATTGCTTTCTCTGGTCATAATCCATTATAGAAAATAAATTATTGAGTGATAAAATTTTAGCATCTTGATTAAGGTGTCCTAAAATAATGGTATCAGTTCCTGTCTGAGATTGTCCATCATGATAATTCAGGGTTGAATAAAATTCTTTTGAAATAAAATCATAATAAAAAGTATCATTATCACTGTAATTAAATGTATTCTCCCCCCCTTGCTTATAAAGCAAAGCAACTATTTTCCAATCTTTATCTATATTTTTTAATAATACTTCATAGCCTGAATGGACATTATAGCCTTTTACCTGAGTATAAGTTGTTAGCTTTATCGCTTCTCTTTTTTTAAAATACTGTAATTCAAATTTCGTTCCATCTAAGCTATATTTCATATTGATTTCAGTTGGAATGAATTCTAGTGCTTTGTCTTTACTCAGAAATGTAACTAATATGGGTTTATCATCGGTTGACTTTCTATATAAATAGACTATATCATCAACTGCATCCTTATTAAAATCTTGTTTAATCGGGGATGATTTTTTATCTAAACAGGCATATAAATCCTTACCGCGTTTATTTAATAACTCTTTGAAAATAGAAGTATTTTCATCCGAGCAGGATACGGCGCGACCGTCTACAACCACTTGCCATTTCTTATCAGGCAATCCACATTTTTCATATTTATTAATTTCTTTTTGTAATATCAGTTGGTTACATAATTGAGTGTAATCTCGATCATTTTTATGAATAGCACTCATTTTTCGGAAATCATTAGGATCATGTTCATGATTGATGCCACTGCTCGGTAAAGGGTGTATATGTTCTCGTTGACCATAATGAGTATGCGGTAATGATTGTCCTTCTAATGAAGGTTCAGCACTTGCGATTAAAGAGGATAGATAGAGAAAAATCAGAGCGTATGGTTGATAGGTTTTCATAAATAATAAGGTGGAATGTATGTAAATAAGATATTTCTATTCTCTTAATATTAATACATATATCTATTTTTTTCAAACTGTTACAAGAAAATAAACATATTTAATGCACTACCAAATATATAATATAATCGAGTGTTGCAACACCTACCTGACTAATAAGCTTTTGAGATAGGTCAATAACTAAATATTCTGAGTCATTAAATCCCGAATAGCATATTCACTTTGTTTGAGGGTTGAGCAGAGTTCTTGCCAAAAATCCATTTGGTCTTGATCTTCAATGTATTGCTCGACGCTCATATGATTAGCTTGGGCTTCGGTTTGGAAATACTCTAAGTAGTGCTGTTTGTTTAAATCAGCAGTATGGCGAACCGCTTCTAACTCCCCAAAACAACGATCAAATTCAATTTGTTTTGGGGTTTTATCGCCTCTAGCGCGGGCAATTAAGGTTTCTGTGTCTTCAATATCGAGTTCACCCGTCTGTAATCGTTGCACTAAATGAGCAAAATCTACAATGGGATTTTGTAAAGACTGATTTGGATTACTCAATTGTGCGCTGAATATATCTAATAATTTTTGCGCGTGTTGACCCGTTTCAGGCAATAATTTGGCTAATTCTTTTCGTAACTCCATTGGAATATTATCGGCATAGTGCCAATTTTCTAAGTCCGATGGGGGTACAGCTTGATTATGATCAATATCAGATTTGCGCTGATTATTATCATCTGGGTCAAGATCATATTCAGCCTGATTATGATCATCTTGATCAATGCTTGTATCACTCAAAGATGTGGTTACTGCATTAATAATATGAGGTGAAACATGTAATTGACTCTGTGGTGGTATTGGAAATTCCGTTTGATTTAATCTTTTATTCTGTTGATCTAATTGATTTTCATCAATTTGTTTAGTTTCACGCTTTGTTTTAGATTGAGCCATTTGGGCTTGATAGGTAGCAATTTTAGCTTGTTGTTGTACTTGTTTTGCCTGTAGCTCTGCGTTTTCTTGCCGAGTTTGTGCCATTTCTTTTTGTTGTTGTATGGCGTATTCCTGTGCGGCTTGTTCAGATAGCTGTTGTTGTTTTAGTTCCGCGATCTTTTGATCATATAAATCAGACTGTTGAAGTGTATATTCTTGTGCTTCTTGCTTAATTCTTTTCAATTCAGCCATCTTTTCAGACTGTTGAAGCTTATATTCTTGCGTCTCTTGCTTAATTTGTTTGAGTTCAACCATCTCTTCAGACTGTTGAGTTTCAATTTTCTTTATATATTGATTTTGTTTAACAAACTGTTTTTCCAAGGTATTTTGATTAGCCAAGCGTTGTTCTAATTCTGTAAACTGTTTTTCTAAGGCATTTTGATTAGCCAAGCGTTGTTCTAATTCTGTAATCTG
>WFRR01000168.1 GCA_015486375.1 Thiotrichaceae bacterium | reverse complement strand
CATTTTACAAAAATGATCACACGCCTCTGTGTGTCAACCATTTAGATACTGGCTATCTTGCCGAGCAAAATATCTTTAATGGTAACTACCTCAATATTTTTCCAGAACAATCCAATGAGATTTATCGTAAATGTTTCAATTACTTAGCGACCTGCCAGCTATCCAGTCGCTGTGTACGCGTATTCTGTGCGATTATGGAACAGACCGTCGGATTCCATAAACTAGAAGATAATCTCACCAGCACCCGTTTGGAAGGACTCACCAAAATTCGCCGTGATCATGCCGCCCAAGCCATGCATGAATTAAGCCGAAATAATGTGATTATTCATCGTCATGGCGGACAATATCGCAACTATGTTTCCATTAATTTCAATCTCGACTCATGGGGCGCAGGGCAAACCAATAACCATGCTCGTAGCAATGATCCGCGTTTATTAATTTCAGATACTTATGATGGCAAACCGATTGATGAAGGCTTGGATTTGAGTGGCGTTAATAAGCAAAATAATTCAAATAATTCCGAGGTAGATCTCAACGATGTCCCAATTGATCAAGGTTATTGCTTAGAAGCGGTATCTGATCATCATCCCACCGAATCACCGAAAAATAACCCCGAAATTGAGCCAATACAGACTCACAGTACAGTTTCTAAACCTACACCGAAGCTTGAAATTAACCCCCAGACTGATGAATCAGCGATTACAGATAAACAAGTAGATAAACAAAGCCTTGAAGCCACTCAGCCGATTGATGATGACACGCTAACCTTAAAAATACAGACAGTGATTGCCTCTGCGTTAACTGTAATTGAAACAAAATTGAGCGATCAACTAAGCCATCAATTACAAAACGTTGTGGGAAAGTTACACACCATAGAGGCGAAATTTCAAGACGTACAAATACAGGAATCTAAGCCTCAAGCAACTGAAAATATAACCCCGATTGCTAATCACACGGCTCAAAATCAAAATACTCAAACACCGGATGCAGCCCTTACCAACGTCAATCCAAGTGCCAATCCAAGCATTGCATACCATTTTTCAACTCAACTTAGCGATCAACAATGCCAAGA
The DNA here is from genome assembly GCA_015486375.1 of Thiotrichaceae bacterium. Taxonomy (GTDB): domain Bacteria; phylum Pseudomonadota; class Gammaproteobacteria; order Thiotrichales; family Thiotrichaceae; genus S015-18. The sequence continues at coordinate 13,901 of WFRR01000168.1, read as the reverse complement.
GCTGGAACGATCTTTGCTCCCCCGAGCAGGTGATTACTCTCAAGCTTTACTCGAAACGCTGACCCATCGGCTGCAAAACAGCACCGATCCCTTAAAAAACCCACTGGCTTATTTTTCCAGCTTAGTGAGTAAATTGGAGTTAGGCACACTCGATTTACAAGCCTTTTCAAGCAATACAGAACGCGCAGCTAAACAATACGCCATACAATTCGAGCAATTGCAGCAACAAATCGACGTTGTTATACAGACTTATTTAGCAGAATACGAGTTCTATAAACCCCTGCATAAGCAAATCACAAACGAAGGAGAGAAGCAGGGCTTAGATTTCTGGAGCGCGGCGGATAAGCTACAACTGTCTGCAACAGTCAGACCGATGATTGAAAAACTCGATGGTTTAAAAGCGGAAGCTGATCGCTTAGAAACAGAACAGGAGAAGTTAAAATCCATCATTTGAAAATACGCTTTCGTTAAATTGACTCATAACGGATTATTGACTTATATCTGAACCATTTTACAAGGTTTTTGCCATCACAATGGCATCTTCGCGTTTACCTTCATTTTTATAGTAATTTTTGCGTAAACCGACTTCATTAAATCCATGTGACATATACATCTTTAAGGCTGTTTTATTCGAGGGACGCACTTCTAAAAAGCACATACTGGCTTTGTTTTTTAGACCATAGCGAATGGCATCGGTGAGTAAACCCCGCCCAATTTTTTGTCCTTGAAACAGTGGATCAACACAAATATTAAGAATGTGCATTTCACCTACGGCAATGGATAAAACCATATAGCCAATGACTTGAGTGCTGTATTGCGTTTTTTGTTCTAGTAACCAGCAGGCATAACCGACACGGATACAATCAGCAAAAATTCCGCGTGTCCACGGAAAAGGATAGGCACGGTTTTCGATATTAAGCACATCATCAAGGTCATCGACGCACATTCTTCTTAAGTGAGTTTTATTCATTAGGACGTGTTTTTGCTCGTTGTTATGGGAAATTTTGTTTATAAATAATCGATAAGCCAAGATATTTCAATCAATAAAATTTCTCCCTCTGGCTTGAAAACGCTAAAATCAACCTTAAATTTCCTCGCATTAGTCATTATTGTTAAGTATTTGCCCTCAAGATCGCATACTTAGCATTTAAATAGAGATAAGGAGAAAAGGGAATGAGTGAATCCGAACAATTAAATGATAAGCCAGAATCGGTTAGCACGGAAACAGCCGCACAGGACGCAGCAAAAGAAAGCAATACTGAAAATGATAGCGTCGCCACTGATAGCAATGCTTCCAGTAGTGATAATGGAAATACGGATGATAAAAGCATTGATAATAGTGCGGCAGAAATTAGTAAGCTAAAACAACAACGCGATGCAGCCCAGTTAAAAGCCACTGAAAATGAAGATAAGTTTTTACGCTTACAAGCTGAAATGCAGAACTTACGTAAACGTTCAGCAAAACAAGTTGAAGATGCACATAAATACTCATCCCAAAAAATTATAGAAGCATTATTACCGGTGGTTGATAGTCTTGAAATGGGGATGAGCGCAGAAGGGGATTTAGTCAGTATCCGTGAAGGCATGGGTTTAACCATGAAACAATTTGAAGGGGTAATGGAAAAATTCAATATTGTCGCAGTTGATCCTAAAGGTGACGTATTTGATCCTAACTTACATCAAGCAATGTCGATGCAGCCTTGTCCTGACCAAGAAAATAATACTGTTTCAATGGTTATGCAAAAAGGTTATACCTTGCACGGTCGCCTAATTCGCCCTGCAATGGTGATGGTTTGTAAAAATTCGTAAATAAAATTGCCATATTCTCTTGAAAAGCATCCAGAGAGTCCGCATTTATTAAGGCAAGTTAAGCAGCTCATTAGAAATAAGACACGATAAAGACAGTGCATTCTTGAGCTAAGAAGTTGATATAGAAAAGCTTCTTTAAACATACAAAAATATTGGAGATATAAAGATCATGGGTAAAATTATTGGAATCGATTTAGGTACAACGAATTCTTGTGTAGCTGTCATGGAAGGGGGCAAAGCGAAAGTTATCGAAAATGCAGAAGGTGAACGCACAACCCCATCCATTGTTGCTTTTACTGATGATGAAGTGGTTGTCGGTGCAGCGGCAAAACGCCAAGCAGTAACTAACCCTAAAGATACCTTATATGCGATTAAGCGTTTAATTGGTCGTACTTTTGAAGAAGAAGCGGTACAAAAAGATATTAAGCTAGTGCCTTATACCATTGCTAAAGCGGATAACGGCGATGCTTGGGTAGAAGCAAGAGGCGAAAAGATGGCACCGCCTGAAGTGTCTGCCCGTATCTTAATGAAGTTAAAGAAAGATGCTGAAGCGTATTTAGGTGAAACAGTTTCAGAAGCCGTCATTACTGTTCCTGCTTACTTTAATGATTCACAACGTCAAGCCACTAAAGATGCAGGTAAAATTGCAGGTCTTGAAGTTAAACGTATTATCAATGAGCCTACCGCTGCATCACTCGCTTACGGTATGGAAAAGAATACAGGCGACCAAACCATTGCCGTTTATGATCTAGGTGGCGGTACATTTGATGTATCTATCATTGAAATTGTTGATGTCGATGGTGATAAGCAATACGAAGTCCTCGCAACTAACGGTGATACATTCCTTGGTGGTGAAGATTTCGATATGCGTTTAATTGATTATCTTGCGGAAGAGTTCAAAAAAGATAATAGCGTTGATTTACATAATGACCCACTGGCTTTACAGCGTTTGAAAGAAGCAGCAGAAAAAGCCAAAATCGAATTATCATCAACAGAACAAACGGATGTTAACCTTCCTTATATTACTGCGGATGCCTCAGGACCTAAGCATTTAAATGTTAAAGTCACTCGTGCGAAATTAGAGGCGTTAGTTGAGGACTTAATTACCCGTACCATTGAGCCTTGTCGTGTTGCGTTACAAGATGCTGATTTATCTACTTCTGATATTGATGATATCATCTTAGTCGGTGGTCAGATTCGTATGCCGAAAGTGCAAGAAGCGGTTAAGAATTTCTTTGGTAAAGAAGCCCGTAAAGATGTGAACCCTGATGAAGCCGTTGCCGTCGGTGCAGCAATTCAAGGGGGTGTATTAGGTGGTGATGTTAAAGATGTCTTATTATTAGATGTCACACCATTATCATTAGGGATTGAAACAATGGGTAGTGTCATGACGAAACTCATTGAGAAGAATACAACCATTCCGACCAATGCGAGCCAAGTGTTCTCAACGGCAGAAGATGGTCAAGGGGCTGTAACCGTTCATGTCTTACAAGGTGAGCGTGAAATGGCAAGAGATAATAAGTCACTGGGTCGTTTTGATTTAACCGATATTCCCCCTGCACCGCGTGGACAGCCACAAATTGAAGTGTCTTTAGATATTGATGCCAACGGCATATTGAATGTATCCGCGAAAGATAAAGCGACAGGTAAAGAACAGTCGATTGAAATCAAAGCGTCTTCAGGTTTATCCGATGAAGATGTTGATCGTATGGTAAAAGATGCTGAAGCTCATGCTGAAGAAGATAAGAAAGCCCGTGAATTAATTGATGCACGTAACCAAGCCGATAATATGATTCATGGTACTGAGAAGACCATGAAAGATATGGGTGATTCTCTTGATGCTGCTGAAAAAACCAAAGTTGAAGGCTTAATCACAGAGTTGAAAGAAGCCATTAAAGGGGATGATAAAGCCCTTATTGAGGGTAAATCACAAGCCTTAATGGAAGCATCAGGCGCATTAGCGCAAGCAGCCGCACAAGCACAGCAAGCAGGTCAAGCTGCGGGTGCAGACAATGCAGCTAAACCAAAAGCAGACGATGATGTGATGGATGCTGAGTTTGAAGAAGTAAACGATAAGAAAAAGAAGTAAGTTAAACTTACTTCATTACAGTAGCTTATTAGAGGAAAGGATTTTCTTTCTAAAATAGGCTTTTCAGGCATAGAGTTTAGGCTCTATGCCTTTGTGTTTGTATGAATTGGGGAATATTAGGGTGCATCAATCAATGCTCATTTCCATTCAATTCGTTTTTTATGATTGATTAATCTAAAATAGTCTATTTTAGGTTCTACTAAATAAAGCTGAGTCACTATGTCACAACGGGATTATTACGAAATACTGGGTCTTGAAAAAAATGCCAGTGCGGCAGAAATTAAAAAAGCCTATCGACGCATGTCGATGAAATATCACCCTGATCGAAATCCAAATGATGCCAATGCGGAAGCTCATTTTAAAGAAGCCAAGCGCGCTTATGAAATTTTAAAAGAGCCTCAAAAACGAGCGGCTTATGATCAATTTGGTCATGCAGGTGTTGACCCTTCAGCCGCAGGGGCAGGTGGAGGTCAACAAGGTGACTTTGGTGATATGTTTGGTGACATCTTCGGCGATATCTTCGGCGGTGGTCGTCAACAAGGCGGTGGCGGACGACGGGCTAATCGCGGTAGTGATCTACAGTACAATTTACAAATTAGTTTAGAAGATGCTGTTTTTGGTAAAACAGTTGATATTCGTATCCCCACGCAAGAAACCTGTGGTGAATGTAACGGTTCAGGCGCGCAAAAAGGCACACATCCTGAAACGTGTCCAACCTGTCATGGACAGGGTCAAGTGCGAATGCAACAGGGGTTTTTCTCCGTACAGCAACCTTGCCCACAATGTCATGGACGTGGAAAGATTATTTCTGCACCGTGTACACCGTGTCGCGGACAAGGTCGAGTCGAACGTCAAAAAACTTTATCGGTTAAAGTGCCAGCAGGTGTCGATACAGGTGATCGAATTCGCTTATCGGGCGAAGGCGAAGCAGGTAGCAATGGCGGACCAACAGGCGACTTATATGTGCAAATGCATGTTAAAGAACATGGTCTGTTTACACGTAAAGAAAATGACTTACATTGTAATGTCCCTATTGCCTTTACGGTTGCCGCCCTCGGTGGAGACTTAGAAGTCCCCACGCTTAAAGGCAGTGTGAAACTGAAAATTCCTGCTGAAACACAAACGGGAAAACTATTCCGCTTACGAGGTAAGGGCGTAAAGTCAGTTCGTAGCACGATGACAGGTGACTTATTATGTCAGGTGGTGATTGAAACCCCGATTAACTTAACCAAAGTACAAAAGGAATTATTAGAGCAGTTAGAAAATACCATGGATGCAGGGGGTAAACGTCATAGTCCACAAGAACATGGTTGGATGAATAAAGCCCGTTCGTTTGTCGGTGATGTGAAAGATTGGTTAAAGGATGAGAAATAATAATGATTAACATTGCGATTGTTGGTGCAAGTGGTCGGATGGGTAAGACACTTTTAGAGGCTTGTGCAGAATCTGAAACGATACAAGTAACCGTAGCGACTGAACGCAAATCTAGTTCCTTAATTGGAGTTGATATTGCGGAATTGATCGGTTCAAAAAAATGCGGTGTTGTTATTAGTGACTCATTAGATACACCCGAAAATAATTTCGATGTATTAATTGATTTTACCCGTCCTCAGGTGACATTAGCCCACTTAGATTGGTGTGTTAAGTATAAAAAAGCCATTGTAATTGGTACAACAGGATTTTCTGAGGTAGAAAAACAACGAATTTCTACAGCTGCTAAACAGATTCCAATTGTGTTTGCCCCGAATATGAGTATCGGTGTAAACCTTACTTTTAAGCTACTAGAAATGGCTGCAAAAGTCATGGGTGATGAGGTCGATATTGAAATTATTGAAGCGCATCACCGTCACAAAGTCGATGCACCCTCAGGTACAGCCCTTGCGATGGGTGAAGTAATTGCGGATACTTTAGGGCGTGATTTGTCTAAATGTGCGGTATATGGTCGTGAAGGACATACAGGTGAACGGAAACGTGAAACTATTGGTTTTGAAACCATCCGTGCAGGTGATATTGTGGGTGAGCATACGGTCTATTTTGCAGGCATTGGAGAGCGAATTGAAATTGCTCATAAAGCGTCCAATCGTATGACTTTTGCTAAGGGAGCTGTACGGGCTGCAGCATGGTTAGTCGCACAAAACAACGGGCAGTTTGATATGCAGGATGTGTTGCAGCTTAATTAGTATAAAAGGTTGTAGCCTACCGTATGATGTTTTTTTACAACATTTTATGATTTTATGCTTACTATTGTAAGCAATTGTCCTATACTCGGGGTCGTGTTGGTTTTGTATATCTTTGTTCACATCTCATATTCTGAAACTGCCATAATGTTTTGTTATCACAGATAAAGATAAAACAAAATCTAAACTCTTTTGATACACTAATTAAACCAATTAACGTGTTGTTAAAAAATAATTCACTCTAAGGAGAATATATATGAAATTCAAGACTCCCCTCACAATCGCAAGCGTTGTAATTTTCAGCGCATTCGCAACAGGTTGTAGCATTGGAAAAAGTCAGCAGAACGTAGATTCTAGTCAGAACGTAGACTCTAGCCAAAACGTAGGTACAAGTACAAGTAAGCCTGCTCCTGCAAAAGGTGGTGGTTCTAGAGGTGGTGCAACAGGTGGTAATTGCCATACTCACGCTGAAAATTCTTCTCGTGGTACTGTTAAGCATTGCCACCCACATCCAAATGGTGGTAACCATTCTCACCTTTATGGCAACAAAGCCTCCACAGCTGCTGCACCGAATGTTGCAGATATGCAAAATCGCTTAAAAGCAAAAGGCTACTACAAAGGTTCAATCAGTGGCGTAATGGATAATGACACTAAAGCTGCATTGAAAGCTTATCAAGACGCGCATTAATCCAGTATTTCTTAAGACAACGTCGGTTATCCTGTTGTCTTAGCGATAAAAAAAGCTAAGTTCTTTATTGTACTTAGCTTTTTTTATGGGATATTCTTTAATAATGCTTATACTTACTAGGAGTAATAATTTGATGAAGGTAAAAAGTAACATGAAAATAACAAGGAAGTACCTCTCTCTATTGAGTATGTTAATGCTGACTTTGGCATGTGTAATGCCAGTACAGGCTTCAGTATGGGATGCTGAAAATAAATGGGATAGTGAGTGGGAAGAACGCTATCGTGAATGGGTCCAAGAAAATTGGAAAGAAAATTTCTTTATGAATGAGGCAACCCCCCTCTATTATAAATTATCACATGATTGTGCTGATGCCGTCTATCTCATGCGATTAGTCTTTTCTTATGAAAATAAACTGCCCTTTGTCATTAATAATGCCCATGAAAAAGGCGATATTAGTAATACATTAAATAAGTGGAATCGCCTATCGAACGATAAACGAGTACGTAAATTTATGGATTACGTCACGGATATGACCAGCACTAAGACTCTAAAAAATGATACCTACCCCATTGCACTGGGTGATATTAAACCTGGTGACTTGTATGTTTCTCCTGGCGTGCATTCATATCAGATTATCAATATTACCAAAACAGGTATTGCTGAAGTGATGGCTTCTACCACACCAAAAGCGCCGCGTCCTTTGTCACGCTATGAGTCTTTCCCATTTTATGTGCCTGAAGATAGTAAAAATATGTCCGATGGTTATCGTCGTTTTAAACAACCGCAAAATATTCATAAACACATGACTAAGCAACCAGGTTTTAGTAGTGAGCAATATAAAATAGCGGATAGCGTCGAACAAAACTATGTAGGCTTTACTGACGTAATTTCTGAAAAACTACGTGATACTGCCCAAGCAGATGTTGAAAAAGCTCTTAAGATTGCTAAAGAATCGGGTGATTCAAAGAAAGTAAATGAGTTAAACCAATTATCTAAATCGATACGTGAAGAAAAACCTGCTGAAAAAAGTGAACGTTTAATTACAGCTTTATGCATGTATGCCAATGATCGGGGTGCTTATGTTTACGATGCACAATATCATTTGCTAGAGATGAAGAAAAAAGGCCGTAGCTGTATGACAAAAACAGAATACGATAACTTTTCTACTCCCGGACGTGATAAACGTTTGACTAAATTCTTTAGCGCAGTCGGCGATCATATTGCAGAGAACTATCAAAAAGATAAAAACTCACATGCACAACGCTGGGCAGCGGCTATTTTCTCTGAAAAAGAGCCCCAGCCTATTGATCTCAAAGAGTTGAATGCATTTTGTAAAGTTGAAATGAGTTTGCAGTCAGGCTTCTTTATTACCCTACGTGAATTACGTAAAAAATCAGAAGCAGGCGAATTAGTCTCTGACCCTAATGCACCCTTGGACTATCGTTGGGGAATTACCACCGAACCTAAATATAAAGCAAAATGTCCAACTTATTAAAATAGTGCCTACCAACTAATATCAATTTTTGTTTGTATTGATATTTGAAATTCTCCTGCTCTAATACCCCACCTCTTTATTAGAACAGGAAAATTTTTCCCCACGAGTCTAGAATACCGCTATCACTTCACTGAAATTGATTTCTATCTGAAAATTTGCAAAAAAAAATCTAGACTTGCTTGAAATTGCCAATGTCCCCCTTATATTTCCTTTCATTATAAATTGATACTAAATAGAAATTAAGGATCACACCATGACCGAGGCAGTTGCTAAGGAAAATATGCAGTTCCAAACAGAAGTGAATCAACTACTACAATTGATGATTCATTCACTGTATTCTAATAAAGAAATATTCTTGCGTGAGCTTATCTCCAATGCCTCTGACGCATGTGATAAATTACGTTTTGATGCACTCTCTAACGATGCGCTTTATGAAGGTGATGCAGAGCTACGGGTTGAAGTAGAATGTGATAGCGAAACCAATACGGTCACGATTCGTGATAATGGTATTGGTATGACGCGTGATGAAGTCATTGATCATATCGGTACGATTGCGAAATCAGGCACGAAAGAATATTTACAAAACCTCACAGGGGATCAGACTAAAGATTCACAGATGATTGGTCAGTTTGGGGTTGGTTTTTACTCCGCGTTTATCGTTGCGAAAAAAGTCACCTTAACGACGCGTAAAGCGGGTACAAGTGAAGCCGTTTGTTGGGAATCGGATGGTCAATCAGGTTATAGCCTAGAAAATGTCGAAAAGGCAGGACGCGGTACGGAAGTTGTTTTACATCTGAAAGATGATGCGGGTGAATTTGCAACCGATTTCCGTTTACGTTCCATTATTACCACCTATTCTGATCATATTTCCATTCCTGTTAAAATGCTCAAAGTCATCGAGCCAGATAATGCTGCTATGGATATGGATGCAGACTCTGATGATAAGGATGCAGACACAAAGCAAGCTGAAGCTGAAAAAGCCATTGCAGAAGCAACGCCTGTATGGGAAGCGGTTAACCAAGCCAATGCTTTATGGAAACGCCCTAAAAATGAAATCAGTGCAGAAGAATATAAAGAATTCTATAAACATATTTCGCATGATTGGCAAGATCCATCCAAGTGGATGCATAACCATGTTGAAGGCAACCTAGAATATACTTCACTCTTATATATTCCTTCAAAAGCCCCATTTGATTTATGGGAACCTGAGCAAAAAACAGGTATCAAGCTGTATGTACAGCGCATCTTTATTATGGATGATACCGAAAACTTAATGCCGCGTTATTTACGTTTTGTACGGGGTTTAATTGATTCTAGTGATCTGCCTTTGAATGTTTCACGAGAAATCTTACAAAGCAATAAAGTCATTGATACCATGCGTAAAGCATCGACGAAGAAAGTCTTAGGTATCTTAGGCAAGATGGCTAAAAATGATAAAGAGGCTTATCAAGAATTCTGGAAAGAATTTGGACGGGCTTTAAAAGAAGGTCCCGGCGAAGATGCTTCTAATAAAGATCAAATTGCTAAATTACTGCGTTTCTCTAGTACAGAAAGTGAAGGTGAAGAACAAACGGTTTCTTTAGAAGATTATGTTGCTCGTATGAAAGAAGGGCAAGATAAAATCTACTATATCAGTGCTGATAGTTATATTGCTGCCAAGAATAGCCCACACCTAGAAATCTTTAAAAAGAAAGGCGTTGAAGTAATCTTATTCAGTGATCGCGTTGATGAGTGGTTAGTGAATAGCTTAACGGAATTTGACGGTAAATCATTACAGTCAGTTGCAAAAGGTGATCTTAATCTAGGTGATTTAGATAGCAGTGAAGATAAAGAAGAGCAAAAGAAAACCGAAGAAGATGCGAAAAGTGTTATTGAGCAGATTAAAACCGTTTTAGGCGATAAAGTGGAAGATGTGCGTGTTTCACATCGTTTAACTGATTCTGCTTCTTGTATTGTTCTAAGTGAACAAGATATGGCTTTATATATGCAACAGCTCATGAAGCAAGCTGGTCATGCCATGCCAACGGCAAAACCCGCTTTAGAGGTCAACCCTAATCATCCCCTTTTACAGCGTATGACAGCGGAAACGGACGATGATCGTTTTGCAGAATGGACCAGTATCTTATTTGACCAAGCGATTCTTGCCGAAGGTGGACAACTTGAAGACCCAACTGGCTTTGTACGTCGTTTAAATCAATTAATGTTGAAATAATAACTTTTTCAAATATTCCTTAGTCTAGATAAGTAACGCTATTCTCTTTAAGAGTAGCGTTACCCTATAGACAAATCACCATTGCAACCCATCGTCATTACACTGTCACTCGCATCTAAATTCACCCCTGTTAGCGATAACGCTTGATCTGATAAAGCGACACTTCCTAAACTGGCTTATCCTAAGCCTGTGATCTAAAATTCATCTTCACTCAATGCACTGACAAATTCCACCCGTTCAATATTAGAATCCAATCGTCCAATGTGCTTATTTTTCCAAAGAGTTTTATATTTACACACCTGATTACACGTAATTTATCAAAAACTAAACATAAAAAAACCGTATTTTTCGATTATTTTACCTTCGATCTTATTATCAATTGTTGAATGAAAAATTCCTCATTATCCTAGTGTGAATTAAATCAATAAAAAACCAGTTATTTCTTAAACCCCTTGAAATACTCAAATTTGGAATCAAATGAAAATTATTAATTATTCAATTATTTTTAGCTCTTTATTTATAATTACGGCTTGTGGAACAAACTCAAAAATAGTAGTACCAGTATCGGATCCTACTGAAACAATTATTAAATTATGTACTGCAGGTTATACAACAAAAAGTAGTACAGGGGTAGGGGCAACATATAATAAACATGAGGTAAACGTTTCTACTAACAAGACTCAATCTGGGATTGGAAACATTGATTTTACTAAAGTTGAAGGAGAGAGTGCTGCCAAAGTACATAAGAATTATGTCGAATGCATGCAAAATGAAAAAAATAGAGAACACAATAATGGAAGTTATACTTCGATAACAAGAAAGCAAAGCCCTGATATAAATGTAAGTAATAGTAATAACCCTTCAAATATAAATATTAATTATGAAAATTAAATTATATTTTATTTCTGGGCTTGCATTCTTTCTAGTTGTTCCACTTTATGCAGTTGAACAATCTAGCTATGAAAATAATTACATTAATAACTATAGATATAAGTCACCTACTATTTATGCTGGTAGCAATACCACTGTCAATATCAATTATGTTTTTATTAACAAAGGAGAGTATAAGCAGGGGCTAGAAATACGCGAAAAGCACTTTGTTGAAAAATTAAATAATCACCATCAAAATAATAGCCAACGTAACATATTAGAAAATAAACTGCGGACAGTACGAGATAAATTAATAAACCTTACAAACAATTATCAAAAAGAAAAGAACCATAGTCAAGGTGCAGATCAGGCATTATCAAATTTTACCCAATACTTACCACAAGCAGAAATTAATAAAGCGCGTGCTAGTTTATCTAGCGGTAATACAGAGGTAGCAGGAAATATTTTTGATGAAATTGTGAGAAAGGGATCAGGTCCGATTGCCCTTGCTGCCTTTCACAGTGGACAATTAGCCGAAGATCGCATTGATTATGCCAAAGCCATGAAACAATATACTACAGCCGTGGCATTGGAGAATCATAATCTGGAGTATTTATTGGCCGCAGGAATAATGGCGAAGACCACTGCCAATTATCCCCAAGCACAGAAATGGTTAGAACATTTATTACAAATTAGACAAACTGAAAATAAATGGGGAGTTGATTTAGCTATTGCACAACATAATCTGGCAAGCTTGTATCAGGCTCAGGGCAAGGTTGCCAAAGCCGAACCCTTGTATCTACGTGCCTTGGGGATTGAGGAAAAGGCACTGGGAAAAAACCACCCCTACGTCGCCAACACTTTGAGTTATCTGGCAAGCTTGTATCAGACTCAAGGCAAATATGCCAAAGCTGAATCCTTGTATCTGCGTGCCTTGGGGATTAAGGAAAAGGCACTGGGAAAAAACCACCCCCACCTCGCCACCACTTTATTTAATTTGGCAAGCTTGTATCAGGCTCAAGGCAAATATGCCAAAGCCGAATCCTTATATCTGCGTGCCTTGGGGATTTATGAAAAGGCACTGGGAAAAAACCACCCCCACGTCGCGACCGCTTTGGTTAATCTGGCAAGCTTGTATCAGGCTCAAGGCAAATATGCCAAAGCCGAATCCTTGTATCTGCGTGCCTTAGCCGAATCTTTGTATCTGCGTGCCTTGGGGATTGAGGAAAAAGCACTGGGAAAAAACCACCCAGAGGTCGCGACCGCTTTGGTTAATCTGGCAAGCTTGTATCAGACTCAAGGCAAATATGCCAAAGCCGAATCCTTGTATCTGCGTGCCTTGGGGATTTATGAAAAGGCACTGGGAAAAAACCACCCCCACGTCGCCACCACCTTATTTAATTTGGCAAGCTTGTATCAGGCTCAGGGTAAGGTTGCCAAAGCCAAATCCTTGTATCTGCGTGCCTTGGAGATTGAGGAAAAGACACTGGGAAAAAACCACCCAGAGGTCGCCACCACCTTATTTAATTTAGCAAAATTGTATCAGGCTCAAGGCAAATATGCCAAAGCCGAATCCTTGTATCTGCGTGCCTTGTCAGTGCTGAAAGTGGCTTTTCCTAATGGGCATCCAGATATTGATAAAGTTCAGGGATATTATAATAACTTGAAGGCAAAGATGAAGTAGTTGGATTATTGTGTTTAATCAAATCAGCGAGTACCACTTTAAGCACAGGAACAGAGACCCACCCCACTACCCAACAGAACCCTAACCCTTGTTATTACCACCCCACTCTAGGGCAGTACCACCCTAGATGAGGTTATCCCCCACCCCAACTTAGGAAATCGACCACCCTGCCTTAGGTTATGCCCACCCCAAGTCAGGTTACTTTGCCACCCCAACCTAGGGTGCTGATTTACCCTAGATTGGGTCAAGTTTGCCTAAAAAAATCGCAAATCTACCCCGGCTTAGGGGGCACAATAAACAATTATAACAATAAAACAAACTAACAATCGCGCGCGAGGAGATTCGATCCATTTGTTAGATTGGGGGCGCAATTTGAGCATTGGGTGGGGTGGTATGGATTAATAATCAATTGGATTGTTCTAGTCGCAACGATCGGTGCTAAACCCCTATTTTTTTAAAGAGCGATTTAACACGGAAAAGAACGGGGCAAGGCTGTCGATGGGGTAATAGTTCAATCAGCTACGGAAGCAATCATTTAGAAAAAAGCCTTGCATTCTGTATTTAATTTGGTTTAGAGTAACGGACGTTGATTTTTTGCATCCTTGCCAATTTCGACAACATCGCTCTGCTGAGTTTTAAGGAACTCAACAGCACTTCAGTTAACCAATCTCAAAATTTGAAGAGGATTGATTTATGCATTATGCTGCATTGTACCCTGACCAAACCGCTCCAAGCAATCAAGCGGAATCTGCTGCTGCGCCCGATAATTCTCTAAAATCCTTACTACCGAATCAACTCAATATTATTACCTCTGCATGGCTTAGCCACTTAGTGCAATGGCAATTTTCAGGCAATGAAATGCGGATATTAAGTGCTG
>WFRR01000167.1 GCA_015486375.1 Thiotrichaceae bacterium | reverse complement strand
TCGGCAGAAATAGACTCACGGTTAGAAAACTATTCTTACTTAATTGATGAATATGTAGAAAAAGTGGGCTAGAACGCCGTTCATACTCTTTATTTTTAATCGTATCTTTAGCTGTTACAGATAAATTATTACCATTTGAATAATTGTGAGGTAAACCAAATACTGCTCGCTCGGGATGATAGTTAGCACTAATAAAATTATTGTAACTCCAATCGTGATCTTTCTTAAAATTTCGTTCTGACTCTTGATTTAATACCTTTCCTTTATATCCCCAGCTTCGATACATTAATAAGGCCGTAGCAAAATTATTTAATGCCTTATAGGCCGTAGGTATTCGATCTAAAATATCAATCCTAGAACCTTGATCAAAACAGGAATAAGGAGCAGGACTCTTTGCTGATAGGCATCCCCTTAATAAAGAGGATATAGCATTTTTATATTGTGCTTCTGTGGTAGGTTGAGTCCAAATACTTTCGTAATCTTGTATATTTTTAGACTGATTCCAACTATTTTCTGTACTTTGCGTTAAACTTTCAAGGCTAAGACTTCCAATGCCATGACGAGTCCGACTGCCTAAACCGCCTAATAAACCTAAAGCAATTAAGGCTTGTTTTACTGAATCTTCAACCGTTTTTTTAAATAGCAATTTTACTGTAAAGGTTTGATTTTCATCAATACAATTTCTAATTAATTCAGCGGCTTCTATATTTTTCGGTTTACTTGAAGAGGGTTCGACTAAACCATACGCTAAATATCGAGCCGCATCGTGCTGAGCCAGTTCCTTGTGTACTTGCCCTTCTTTTCTAACCGTTAATTTATCCGAAGTTATAGATAATAAAAAACACCCTTGCCCGCCTGTTTTACGCTTAGCATCCATTGCAGCACCAAATAAATATTGTTCTTTTTGATGTAATTGTTTGAGTGCTTCAGCTTCATTTTGATTTTTTCCCCCGTAATGTCCCCAGTTTAAAGCTCTCCACCAAAAACGTAACATGCCTTTAATGGAAGGGGGGCGGATACCGTCTTCTATATTTTGATTAGCATCACCCATGAACATTGGCGTTACAATACGGTATTTAGCACAGAGTATTTGCATAAATTGCTTACCTAATGGATTAATAATAATGAACTTCTCTAAGAAACTGTAGCAAACATAATCAGCTTATGCTGCCTCAACAAGCTTGCCATGACTAATCAAGAGTCAATAGCTTATATTGCCCAAATCCCATACTGGCATTTTTTCCTACGCCTAACCATTGTCCAAGGTACAAATAAGCCCACAACTCTTGATGCTGACTTAAATCAATATCTAACCGCCCCATCCAACCATAACCTTGTTTATGTTGGTTTTTTCTTTGTGCAAGTTGTTTATTATATTCTCGATAAAGGGTGTTTTTACAAATCACAAGGCTTTTCGTTAATTGCTTTAATTCACTGTAATCTACCAGCAATTGTTTGGCTGTCGTGAAATATTGTAATAAGCTAATCCGTCTTATTAAAGCCATTACAAACTTGTCCACTTGAAACTTTTGTGAATCTTGAGCTTTTCCTGTTGGACGATAAGGCGTAAGCATTTGTAAGCTGATCCTATTCGGAATGTTATTAAGTATAGGATAATGAATACTTTCTCCCATGTTTAAGGGAATGCCATCCATTAAAATAGCTTTGTCCATTGTTGCGGCGAGAGGCTGCTTTTGTACAATTTGTGTCAATATGGCTTTTTGGCGTTGTCGTCCCAAACCATTACTAGCAACCTGCTGCATAGCCCGAATCAAGGCAGGAAGTTTCTGATTAAGATCACCGAGTAAAATAATATTGACTTGAAAGGCTTGTTTGGCTTCTATTTGATAAGCGTATTGCAACGAACTGCGAATAATATGGGGAGTTGGAATGTCTTGATAGCGCGTCATCATCTCGCTATTAGGCGGTTTTCGTCCTTGAAATAACGCAGGATAATCACATTGGCTGGCGAGTAAGCAGCTTTTACATGGACTATTGGGTACGAGACAGTTCAGTTCATGGAGTGCTTTACCTAATACTGCGTGCCAAAGTGTACCGCTATAACGCGGCATATTAATTCGTTCTAACGCAGTAAAGCTAATTTGGTATTCTGCAAAGGGCAGTTGAATAGGCATAAATAAATTCCATTAATGCTTAATGAGTGGTTGTAAAACCATCAGAAAAATTATATTAAAACAAAAAACGCGGTAACACTGCTCTAACAAGCTTGTCACACTCGTATTTTCTTAAAATTTTTGCTTCAATCTATTGTTCTATTAATTAGCAATGGATGGACTCAATGCACTTATATAAACAACCCCACCAATTTAAACGGCGTATTCTATTAGCCGTCACAGGTTTATCACCTCAAATTGTCACTGAAACCCTATATGCCTTGGCAATCAACTCATCACACAAGGTATTTATACCTACAGAAATTCATATTATTACCACAAAAGAAGGTAAAGAACGGGCATATTTAAGCTTACTATCGCAACAGCTAGGCTGGTTTAAACGCCTATGTGAAGATTATCAATTACCGTCGATTCATTTTGATGAAAATTCTATTCATGTACTTAATGATCCTATTGAAGGCCATCTCAATGATATTCGTTCAGCTAAAGATAATGAAATTGCCGCCGATTTAATTACCAGTAAAGTCGCTGAATTCACTGCTGATAAAGATTCTGCCTTACATGTTTCTATTGCAGGAGGTCGTAAAACAATGGGCTTTTATGTCGGTTATGCACTTTCACTATTTGGGCGTGAGCAAGATCGCTTATCTCATGTATTAGTACAGCCAGAATATGAAGGATTACGGGATTTTTATTATCCCACACCTAAAAGTAATATTATTTATACTCGACCACCTGAAAGTAAACCCATCGACACTCAAAAAGCACAATTGACGTTAGCGAATATTCCTTTTGTGCGTCTACGTCATGGTTTACCTAAAACTTTGTTAAATGGAAAGATGAGTTTTAGTTCTGCCGTTAATGCTGTGCAACAAGGTATTAGCCAAGCCAGTGTTGTGATTGATCTTGAGACACAAGCGATTATATGTAGTCATCAAATGATAAAACTTCCTCCAATTGAATTAGCTTTTTATTTTTGGATGGCCGTTAGAAAAAAACAAAATAAAGCTGCATTATGGTGGGATTTCAAAGAAATTCGAGAGGATTTTGCACAGGAATATTTATTTTATTATGCTCAAGTATTAAAAAAAGGGAAACAAGCCGCTTATTATCAAAGTAAAGAAAGTATATTTAAGCAACAAGGAGGAATGGATCGCAATCGATTTTTTGATCAAACATTATCAAAAGTAAACAAAAAATTAAATAAAATACTGGGTAAAACCTTAGCTAAGAAATACCATATTATTAGTAAAATCTATCCCAATACAAACTATAAGGTGTATGAAATAGACATAGAAATTGAAAATATTCACTTACCTAAGTGAGCCTTTCGTTAACTATGATGAATACTATATTATGGATGGGTTTTGCGGTTTATCAGACCGCCAAACCGCCTTCTAAAATTAACTTTTAGAAGGTTTATCTTTTTTATCGGCTTGCGCTAACTTCTCTTCTTCTGCATCCAGTAAGTCTAATTCAGCATCCATTTCAGCATCTGTCATTGGACGATACACTTCTTCGTCATTAGGCTGATCATCACTATTGGAATCAGAATCAGAATTCTTTTGACTCTTTGGATTTCCATTTTCATCCAGCTCTTCCATGATATAACGATCATCTTCAAATAAAGTATCAGGATTAGTCGAATCGATAATGGCATTACTTGCACCCGCAGCAACTGCTGTTGAGGTATTGGACGTATTAGAGGTTGGTAAATTATATTCAGCCTCATTCATGGCATCTTTTTCTTTACCCGCCACTTTGATTTGCTGTTTAAACAGTCGGCTCAACACAAGACCCAACTCAAATAGCAACCACATGGGAATAGCGAGTAATAGCTGTGATAACACATCAGGCGGAGTCAGGAACATGCCAACAATAAATGCCCCTACAATCACATAAGGACGTTTTTTACCTAATTCTTTCGCTGTCACCATGCCTGTTGTGACTAATAGGATTGTCGCAATTGGCATCTCAAAACCAAAACCAAAGGCAATAAAAATCATCATGACAAAGTCTAGATATTGGGCAATATCAGGCGTGACATCCACATTCGTCGGTGCAAAACTAGGCAAGATGGTAAACATCAGGGGTAATACGACATAAAAAGCAAATGCCATCCCAATATAGAATAATCCGACACTGGAGACTAAGAGCGGTACAACGAGGCGTTTTTCATGTTTATACAAGGCTGGGGCAACAAACGACCACAACTGGTAAAACACAACAGGTAGAGAAATTAAAAATGCGGCTAATAAAGCGAGCTTGTATGGGATAAGGAAAGGTGAAGCAACACTGATCGCAATGATATTTTGACCATCGGGAAGCCGACTCACTAATGGATCGGATAACCAATTATATAAATCTTGGGCAAAGGGGAATAAAATAATAAAAACAATCGCAATGACTAATACCATGCGTAATAGGCGATCACGTAATTCTAATAAATGCGCGATAAACCCTTGTTCTTTCTCTCCTTCGAGGCTATTTGTCTGCTGCTTCTTTGCCATGTTTTTTACTCATATCGGCAGTATTCTTCTCAGAATGTTCTGACTCATCAAGATCAACAGAATGCTGAGAAGGGGGTTGCTCTGATTTAGCTTTCAGCAGGGCTTCTGTTTCTGATATTTCATCGTTAACACGTTCTTTAAGCTGTTGGCTCGCTGTATTGACAGTATTTTCTACTGAAGTTTGCAAATCACGAATTTTTTCTTCTTGCATAATCAACATATTACGCATTTCATCCGTGCGTAACTCACGTTCAATATCCGCTTTGGTTGTATTAACCAAAGCCCGCGCTTTACCCAACCAACCACCAACCTTACGGGCAATTTCTGGTAAGCGTTCTGGGCCGACAATGACCAGAGCAATCACTCCAATCACCAACATTTCAAGAAAACCTGCGTCAAACATTAGACTTTATCTTTGTCTTTAGCTTTTTCTTGCTTTTTCTCTACCACTTCAGCATCAATAATCTTATTGGCATCTTGTGTTTTGGTCTTTTTTTCTTCAGCAGCCTTAGCTTCTTCATCACCCACTGATTTCTTGAAATTCTTTATCGCATTGCCTAAATCACCACCCATATTACGGAGACGTTTTGTACCAAATAATAGTAAAACGATCAATAATATTAATAATAATGACCAAGGGCTAATTCCACCAATTCCCATCGTATAATCCTTATGATTCTTTGCGGTTTGCTTTTTCAACTAGACCCGATGTTCCAAAACGACGTTCTAACTCAGCCAGCACATCATCGGGGTGTAAATTTTGCTGCGCCAATAGTACCATTGAATGAAACCAAAGATCAGCTACTTCGTAAATGATATGCTCTTTATCGCCATCTTTTGCCGCCATTACCGTTTCAATGGCTTCTTCACCAATCTTTTTTAGAATACTGTCTAAGCCTTTGCTATAAAGTTTAGCAACATAGGAGCTATCGGCAGATTCAGATTTTCGTGCTTCAAGCACATCGGCAACACGAGATAAGGTAGTTTCTTTTGACATAATAGTAAAGTTAATTAAGTGTTCTAGAAGTATTGTCTATGTGCGTTAAAGCATTTGATTTGGAGGAAAAACTTAAACCCCAATCGGTCTTTTGGAGACTATCTTCTAATAATTTATGTAATAAATATAAAATTTCGGTACTAAAACTAAAATCAATTCCTACCTCTTGCGCGCCTTTCAGGGATAGATTAAAGCTATTGCTACTTTCGGGTGACAATGTACCACGGATAACTAAAATAGCCTGTTCGCCCAAAGGATAGATCGTTTTTTGTTTATCACTGGAAAAAGGGCTAGAAAAATCAGCCTGTTCAGCCGCCTGTTCGCGTTGAAAATCCATGACAGCATCCCGCGTTTCCGTATTATTATGTGAGGCCACATCAGGAATGGCTTGAATCGTTTCAAGCATTAAAGGAAACAAACGACTGGTAAAACGTCGTGTTAACCAAAAGCGAAATTCTTCATTATTAGATGTACTAATACGCAGTAAAAAACGATCTTCAATATCAGAAAAGCTAATTTGTATTTGTGATAGTTCAGCCACGCCTTATAGTCTCATTTCTATGCCTTGATCAGCCATATATTGCTTGGTTTCACCAATCGTATATTCTGAAAAATGGAAAATACTGGCTGCAAGCACCGCATCGGCTTTACCTGCCAATACACCCTCGGCCATATGTTGCAAATTGCCCACACCGCCTGAAGCGATGATAGGAATACTGACTGATTCGGAGATTTTACGGGTTAATTCAAGGTCAAAGCCAATCTTAGTACCATCACGATCCATACTGGTGACAAGTAGTTCACCTGCCCCATAATCTGCCATTTTTTTCGACCATTCAATTGCATCAATGCCTGTGCTTTTCCGTCCACCGTGCGTAAAGATTTCCCAACGCGGTGAATCATCAGCGTTGTTATCAACCCGTTTAGCATCAATCGCAACCACAATACACTGTGAACCAAAGTAGTCGCTGGCTTCTTTAATTAAATCAGGGTTAAAAATAGCAGCGGTATTAATCGCAATTTTATCTGCACCTGCATTCAATAAACGGCGAATATCTTCAACTTTACGAATTCCACCGCCCACAGTTAGTGGAATAAAAACTTGTGAGGCAACCGCTTCAACCACATGAATAATCGTATCTCGATCATCAGAGCTAGCAGTAATATCTAAAAAGGTAATTTCATCCGCACCTTCACGATTGTAACGTGCTGCAACTTCGACAGGATCACCCGCATCACGGATACCCACAAAGTTAACACCTTTAACCACCCGCCCATTGCGAACATCAAGACAAGGAATAATTCGTTTTGCTAAACCCATTACGCACCTCTCGCTAATGTATCAACGACCGTTTGTGCTTCTTGCAAATCAATCGTGCCTTCATAAATAGAACGTCCGAGAATCGTTGCAATAACCCCTGTATCTTCAATAGAACAGGCATTGTGAATATCCTGCATATTGCTCATACCACCAGAAATCACCACAGGAATTGAAATAGCGCGGGCTAATTCTGCCGTCGCTTCAATATTGGGACCTGTCATCATGCCATCACGGGCAATATCGGTATAAACAATTGAAGAAACACCTGCTTGCTCAAATTTTTGGGCTAAATCAATGGCTGAAACAGTAGAGACTTTATCCCAACCATCGGTGGCAACCATACCGTTTTTAGCGTCAATACCCACGATAATATGCCCAGCAAACTGTTGACAAAGTTGAACTACAAAATCAGGATCTTCAACTGCTTTCGTACCAATAATACAATACTGTACGCCTGCATCTAAATAGGCTTGTACGGTTTCAGCATCACGAATGCCACCCCCGATTTGTATCGGTAAATCAGGAAAGGCTGTCGCAATTTCTTCAACCACTTCGCCATTGACGGGACGACCATCAAATGCACCATTTAAATCAACAAGGTGTAAACGTTTTGCTCCCTCATCAACCCAGCGTTGTGCCATATCAAGGGGATGATTAGAAAATACGGTGGTTTCATCCATCCGTCCTTGCTTAAGACGGACACATTGACCATCTTTTAAATCAATTGCGGGGATAAGAATCATTGTATGTTTTCCTTTGCTCCATCCCATTGACCATCCCACTGGGTGAAATTCTTTAAAAGTTGTAAACCATCCTCTGCACTTTTTTCAGGATGTGCTTGAATAGCGAAAATATTATCTTTAGCAATCGCCGAAGCGTAATCAATACCGTAGTTTGTTTGTCCTGTGATTAAGGCACTATCCTTAGGCGCAACATAATAGCTATGTACAAAGTAAAAACGCGATCCTGATTCAATCCCCTGCCATAAAGGATGAGCATTTTTGTGTTCAATCTTATTCCAGCCCATTTGTGGAATTTTTAACACAGATTGTTGCTTATTGACAGTTTGCTGAGTTGGAATATTATTTTTAAAGGCTTTAACTTGCCCTTGATACCAACCTAAACAATCAATACCTTCATTCTCTTCAGAATGTTGCATCAGTACCTGCATTCCCATACAAATTCCTAAAAAGGGTTTGGAGGCTGCTGCTGTGCGAATAACATCGACTAATTGATATTTTTGTAACTCTTTCATACAATCACGGGCAGCACCTTGCCCTGGAAAAACAACGCGATCCGCTGCTAAAATCTCATCAGCATTGCGACTCACTAATACTGGTTCATCACTAACATGTTCTAAAGCTTTAGTGACTGAACGCAGATTGCCCATGCCATAATCAACCACAACAATCATTATAATTTACCTTTTGTAGTAGGAAGAATACCTGCCATGCGCTCATCAAGTGTAGTCGCCATCCGTAGACAGCGTCCAAACGCTTTAAAGATAGTTTCTGCAATATGGTGTGCATTGCGCCCGCGAATATTATCAATATGCAATGTTGTGAGGGCATGATTAACAAAACCTTGGAAGAATTCATTAAATAAGTCGGTATCTAATTCACCAATATAAGCGCGTTTATAATCTACATCATGAGTCAAACCCGGGCGACCTGAAAAATCAATCACTACGCGGGATAAAGCTTCATCCAAAGGTACATAAGCATGACCGTAACGGGTAATTCCTTTTTTATCACCCAAGGCTTTAGCAAAAGCTTGTCCTAGGGTAATACCAATATCTTCAACTGTATGGTGATCATCAATATGCGTATCACCATTGCATTCAATCATAATATCCATCATGCCATGACGGGCAACTTGATCCAGCATATGTTCTAAAAAAGGTACGCCCGTTTCAAAATGAGAATCCCCTTTACCATCGAGATTAATATTCACAGTAATTTGTGTTTCAAGCGTATTGCGTTGAATGGTGGCGGTACGATCGGTCATAGTGAATATTCAAGAATAGTAAAATTGGCTCAGGATAATAGCATAAGAAACTAATATCCATAAAAAGAAAGACCTCCCGAAGGAGGTCTTTCTTAGTACAACTGGATAAATCTTTTTACTAAAAGATTTAGAAGTCGTGCTTGATACCTAGAGAGATACCTGAAACGTCTTGACCAGCAACAGTCGGTGCATAGCTATCACTACGTCCGCCTTTACCTAGGCTAGTTGAAGCATTCGTATCATTATCAACAGTTGCATACTGTGCATAAACCGTTGTGCGCTTAGATAATTTGTGATCATAACCAATGGCTAGCAAGCTAGAATCGTTATCTGCACCATCAGGATCGCTCGTATAATATTGACCTTTTACAACGCCTTTACCTGTCTTAACGGATGCACCGATACCTAAGTTTTGAGTATCATTATTTGCGCCATTAGGATTCACATCTTCTGCAAAACCAACCACTTTAACGGTACCTGTATCATAAGAAGCCATTAAACGGGCTAATTTTGCTTCTGAACCAAATGGACCATTATGATCTTCATAACCAGCACCAATTAACAAGCCACCTGCTGAATAGAATGCGTTACCACTCCAGCCTGTGCGTGCATCATTTTGCGTACCAATTTTATTACCCTTACCTTCTGTAATGTGAGCAATCGCTGCCTTAAAACCACCCATTTTAGGGGTAAAGTAAGCAATGACATTATCAGCACGAACATTAGGACCTGTGATAGTACGGTTTGTACCTAACTGGCTGAACCAGAACAGATCTGCTTTAGCACCGACAATTTTGTAAGGGGTACTGGCACGACCTGCAACTAACGTACCAAATCCGCCAGAAAGACCAACGTACTGATCACGATTACTTAAGGTTGAACCGTTACCACCAATATCAGGACCAAATTCAATTTTATAAACTGCTTTTAGATCATCAGTAATTTTCTCAGAACCTTTAACACCAAGATAAGACTTGTTGTTGGAATGAGAGACATTGTTGCTCGCTGATCCATCATCAACGATATCTAAAGAAGTATGTAAACTACCGTAAAGAGTAGTATCAGCCATTACAGCCATTGGTGCTGCTAGAGCTGCAGCTATCGCAATTGCGAGAGTTTTTTTCATGAGTCGACTCCTATTTTTTTAAGGTTTAGTCTTAAAACTTATATATCAAATATGACGATGGTATTTATACCGCTGTTATTACCATCTTGCAATAGTTTTTTGTAAAACTGATACAGATTCTAGACCAAGTGTGGCAATAACGCCACAGTATATTTAATCTTATTAAAAACTAGCCGAATTATAGCCTAATTTTTGTTGTTTTTCAGTTTAATATCCATGCCATTCAAGATATTTTAACCAATACAGTTAAGAAAAGTCAATTAGCACCGTATTAAAGATATGTTTATTCGACCAAGCAAAATGCTGATTTTTCTATCTGTTTTGATGTTTTTATAAAAGCATCTCATTCAAGTCTTTCAATATTGAAATTTTTTAATTAATTTTTCTCATTGCCGCTTTCATTGCATCCATATTACCCATCTTTTGATTCGCTTTAGCAATTAAACGCCAATTACGTTTACGTAAATCATTATCATTACGGCGATTAAGACGTAATGACTTTTTTGCCATTGCAATCGCTTGTGTATAACTTTTACTATGAAAATGCGCTTCTGCTAATTTATTCCATAATTGAGGATTTTGAGGTTGAATACGTAAACCCCGTTCTAACTTATCAATCGCAACGTCACTACGTCCTGCGAGCATATCTAATTTGGCTTGCAGAATAAGGGACATAATTGCTGATGAGGATTCACCTGCTGCTATACGGGGAGTTGCAGTTCTCGCAGCTTTTCTATTATTTCCTGTATTACTTGAAGCGCTTTGATAAGGATCTAAGCGATCACTTTCTGCATCGATTCTACGTTGTTCTGCCTCATAGATAGGACGAGTGACTGTAGTCATTGCCGCGCTTTCATCCATATCTTCCACGCGGGTCGCAACATTTTCAGAATAACGCTCTACTCGGGCTTGATAAGGCTGAGGGCGTGGACGAGGCACTGGCTGGTAACGCTGTTTAGGTTTCACCCTTGGGACAGGTACTTCGACAGGATAAGCCACAGACGGTCGCACAGGAGGGGCAAGTGTCGGTGCAGAACAAGCGACACTAAAGAGTGCGAGGTAACTGAGGCTGGCTAAATTTTTAAATGTCATTGTTGTCATTATTCCCTTATTTTTTTACTGCATCAAGTCATCAACCCAATTGCTAGCGGATCTAGGTGTAGGGGCTAAATGAGGGCGAGGACTCGGTATATTATTAGCAGCATTAGGTTCAGGTGGCAATTCATTACTATCTAATTCTATGGGTACAGGGGCGCAATAACGGGTTTGACGCGGTGCAGTCCCTTTAATGAAGGGTAAAACAAGGGCTGAACCACAGCCTGAGTTAAAACGTAGACCACTATCTTTATCAATTTTCACCCACCGTACTCCACTCGGACGGCGGGGATTAAAAGGTTTAGTCGGTAGAACACGCATTAAATCTCCCCATACTTTTAATGCACCAGTACCGCCTGTTAATTTAGTCGGTTTATTATCATCACGTCCCACCCAAACAGTGACAACATGCTCCCCTGAAAAACCTGAAAACCAACTATCACGTTTATTATTCGTTGTACCTGTCTTACCTGCTACCTTTTTCCATGCAGGTAATATTTTACTTAATGCCTTTGCTGTGCCAATTTTAGTGATTTGATGCATAGTATGCGAAAGTAAATAAGTCGCTTCTCTGGATGCCACTTGCTGCACACTAATAGGATAACGA
This sequence comes from Thiotrichaceae bacterium, assembly GCA_015486375.1. Classification (GTDB taxonomy): domain Bacteria; phylum Pseudomonadota; class Gammaproteobacteria; order Thiotrichales; family Thiotrichaceae; genus S015-18. The sequence continues at coordinate 7,677 of WFRR01000167.1, read as the reverse complement.
TTTAAAGTTTCACCCTTCATATTCATCACACTACGAATGGCTTTTAGGGGCGAATATTCTCCACCTGCAGCAATCGTTTGATACATTTGTTGCACTTCCATCGGTGATAACTCTAATGCACCAAGTAAAATAGAGGGGTAATTCGGTATCTTAGAAGTGACTCCCAACTTTTTAATTTTATCAACTACTCGATCAATACCTAATTTGACTCCAATTCGTACGGTTGGCGTATTACGTGACAACGTAAGCGCATGAAACAATAATACTGCGCCACGGTCACGATGATCATAATTGCGCGGTTTCCAATATTTACCCCGTCCTAATTTAACCGTCACCCGCGCATCACTTAAGCGGCTTGCTAAAGTAAAGCGGTGTTTCTTTTCTAATGCAGTTAAGAAAATAGCAGGTTTAACCAAAGAACCAATTTGTCGTTTTGCAACCAAGGCGCGGTTATAACCTGCATAGCGTGCATCGCGTCCACCAACGACAGCAAGCACTTCTCCTCCCTGAACTGTACTGACCACCATTGCTCCGTTTAAACGTCCCTTACGAATCCGTTGCGAACGCTCAAGCCGACGAACCCGTTTACGCACAACACTTTCGGCGGTCATTTGTAAAATAGGATCCATTGAGGTGAAAATTAACATACCTGCATTACGCAAATCTTCTTCACGATAATCGCGTTTTAACTGCTTTCGGACTAACTCTAAATAAGCAGGGAACGGACTTACCCCTGACGGTTTAACACTACCCACCGCCAAAGGTTCTTGTTTTGATAATTCCGCTTGTTGTTGTGTAATTGCGCCACCTTTGACCATTTGATTTAGGACAATATTACGTCGCTTTAAAGCAACTTTAGAATGGCGGCGAGGATTATAATAAGATGCACCTTTGGCTAAACCAATCAACATGGCGATTTCATGAATTTTGATTTCTTTGATAGGGCGATTAAAGTAAAACTGTGAAGCTAAGCCAAAACCATGAATCGCTCGACGACCATCCTGACCTAAATAAATTTCATTTAAGTAAGTTTCTAAAATTTCATCTTTGGAATAATGAATTTCCAGTAAAACTGCCATAATGGCTTCTTTTAATTTACGCTCCCATGTTTTCTCATTATTCAAGAAGTAATTTTTGACCAACTGCTGTGTAATCGTACTGCCACCTTGTACGGTATGCCCTGCTTTTATATTGGCTAACATCGCTCGTCCAACTGCCAACGGGTTAACCCCCCAATGTTCATAGAAGCGTTTGTCCTCAACCGCTAATAAACCTTTAATCAGCATGGGTGAAACATCTTTTAAACGCACCAAGACACGATCTTCATTATGTTTAGGGTAAAAGTTTCCGATCAAAGAAGGCTCAAGCCGCATTAATGTCAGCGGTACATTACCTTCAACTAAAGCTAAGCTAGCGATTTTTTCCTTACGAATAGACAATTTAATCAGGCGTTCAGGTTCTATATCATCAGCAAATTGAAAACCACGGGTATGAACAATAAATGTATTACCCTTACGCTTGAATTCACCTGTTTCTTGAGGCTCAGCGACTTTACGATAATGTAACAATTGCGTTAATTCTTGTTCAAGGTGATTGGCATTCAGTATTTTGCCTTTATGCATTTCTAAAGGGCGTGAAAAAACCCGCGCGGGTAATTGCCAACGCTTTCCTTCAAACTTAGTGATGACTTCCTCATCAAGATTAAATATATAGGTAATTCCAAACAACACACCAATGACGGTTGCTGCTAATATCAGTAACCAAAAAATATTCCAAGTAAATTTTAATAAAGTTAAAATACCTTGAAAAAATCCTCTTTTTGTTTGTGTTTTATTATTATCAGACTCTTCCATTTTTATCATTTCCAACCATTATGTCATTTTTTATCATTTTCGCTCTAAGTAGCGTTGATTAGTACTCATCAATAGTAGACTCAATCCGTTTATTGCACCGATAAAGTATAGGAACAAGCACAAAAATCGTCAAAATTTAACATTACACACATATAACACAAGAGGACTAGGTGTAATTGACTATAGTTTAATAAAACGCTGATGAAATCAGCGTTAACCGCCTTAAATGTTACTTTTAAACTGCTGAAAGGTCATTTATTAATCGATTTTACAAGGAGGAAGTCAATTATGAAATTTATTAAGGTTTTGATGCTAATGAGCAGCATATTACTTTGTTCAGCGCTATATGCAACCGCTGAAACCTATGAAAGCCGCTATACCCCTTTATCAACCTCAAAGTGTATTACTTTGCACCAAGAACACGAATCTATACGACAAGAATGTCCTGGATTTGCTTCCTATCAACTACATGTGATTGAATCCGATTTACGCCAAAGTATTACTTTAATCAAACAAGGCAAAGAATACCCTTTGCAATTTTGGTCTACGGTTAGCCCACAATTTAGTACACTGGGTACTAAGGCAGAGTGGCGTTTTATTGTCAATAATAAGATCCTCAGCCCGATTGCTTTAATCAGTCGTCTTAATGTCGTAACAGGTGAAGAAGCGGATGAAACCACTTCATGGTTAGTGGTCAGTAAAATTACAGCGGAACAGGTTTGTGTCGTAGCAAAAGTACGTCCACAACGTGATGGCTCTCAAAATCAAAAAGCCCGCGATATAGCGGATAAATCAGGAGAGTTGCCGTGTTTAAAATAAACCCCTATTTATCTTGGAAAGGCATTTATGCTGCATAAAAGATACCCTATAATATGGACATGATTAGCTTATCTCACACCAGCGCATTACGTTATTTACAAGAACAAACTTCAAGCAAAGAAGGGGCTATTTTAGCAAAACAGTTACTGTTTTTTTCTGCTTTATGGGTACTCATTAGCAGTGTTATTGCTTATTTTGGGCAAGTCACTATCTCTTTAGAAAGACCCACTTCATGGTTAATTATCATTCTGCCTTTAATGGGTAGCTATCTATTCATTCTAGCCTATCAAAATCATCGTTATTGGCAATCACTGGGTAAAGCAAATTTACGTTTAGCCAAAGCCAGTTTTCATTATCACGATACGATACAAGGCTACATTGATTTTAAGGAGCTACTTTGGGATAAAAAAAGCCAAGCCACGGTACATATTAGTTTAAAGAAACAACTCGACAATGGGCAGTATCAAGAAGAATGGATTACCAATGCTGATGCGGATCTGATGAATAATAATCAAAATATTCGTGTTAACTTTATGAGTCAGGTGCATCCTAATATAGATCCACCCTCTTCTCCACAAGCCTATATATGGTGTCTATATATTAGTTTATGTCATCACGAAGAATTGTTTAAACAACATTTTCAAATTCCTGTTACCGTGCCGAAAAACATCACTGATGAAACACTAAATGCTTAATAATTCCGCATTAATTATTAGTTTAACCGATACAGGAAAACAATTAGGACAACACTGTTGTGAATGGATGCCTTATGCAGAAACATTGCATTGCCCTAAACCATTTGCTCAAGTGGTGCAAACCGCTTTCCAGCAGCAACGCCCGCTTATTTTTATTACAGCTGTCGGTATTGCAGTGAGAACTTTAGCCAGTGTGATAAAAAATAAGTATCAAGACCCGCCTGTGTTGGTAATGGATCAAGATGGAAAATTTATTATTCCACTGCTTTCAGGTCATGAGGGGGGTGCAAATCGTTGGGCTAAACAGTTGGGGCAAGTATTGAATGCACAAGCTGTTATTACCACCGCACACCATTATATTTATTCAGGTTTAGTGGCAGGAATGGGTTCAGATAGGGGTTGTCCTCAAGCACTATTGTATGACTTATTGCAATCTAGTCTACAAAGTATTAATGCCGATATAAAGGAATTACAGGCCATTAGCAGTATTAATCGTAAACAAGATGAAACAGGCTTAATTGCCTTAGCAAAGCAACTGGGTATTCCTTTTATTTGTTACGGTGCTAATGAACTACGTAGTGTTGAACAATACTTAACGCAACGCTCAAAAATCGTCTTTAGAGAAGTAGGGGTTTATGGTGTCGCAGAAGCTGCGGCTATCTTTTATGCCCAACAGCAGCATACTGAATCATTTAAATTACTTGTACCTAAACAGAAAAACCGTCGCTCGACTTGTGCGATTGTTAGCTGGGATTAAATTTTAGGTAACGAAAAAATAAGGTTACCAGTGTGACTTGAAGCTACTCTAAAAAATTCATCACAGTATCCATATCCAGTAGCTCTATATGCCTTAATCTTTTATCTGCTTTGATGGGCATCTGTTCACAACTTTTCTTATTAGGGGTTAAGATTTTGTAACTGGATAAAAATAAGGCTGAACCATCACCGAGTGCATGCTTTTCTTGTGCTAAACATTTTCCTTTTGTTGCTTCCCCCACCGTATAACTATTTTTTACCGTATGCTTTAGTCCACGAATAAATACTTCTGCCGAACTGGCGGTAAACTTACTCGTGAGAATATAAATAGGACGTTTAAACAAGAGTTTAGTTTCTATTGTATTTAAAGAAACAGCTTGATAAGAGGTTTCTTTATTGAGATAGGCAATGGAGCGGCTACGTCCAATAAAGGGTGATAACATATCCACAGCCGCAAAAAGATCACCACCGGGACAATATCTTAAATCAATGATAAGTGGCTTGCGATTATTGATTTTTTTAAGAAATTGCTTGAGTTTTGCTTGCATTCCATCTTTATATTCATCAATTCGCACTATAGCAAACTGTGTGTTTTCACTAAAATCTATTAATTTTTGCCGAAATCGTTTCGCTTTGACTTGATAATTTTTTTGGTTATTATAAGTAGTATCCTTAATTTTCAATGAGATAGAATCATCTACACCGATATTAGTTAAAAAGGCATAACTCGAAAAATCGTTATAATTAACCTTATGGTTATTTAATGATAATAAATAGCGAGGAATTTTTAAGCCTGATTGATATAAAGCTGCACCTTTGGTGGGAACAACTAAAATATCTTCTTTATTAATTAATAACTTAAAGCCAATACCGACTCGATTGAGCTTATTACGTTTGCGTGTAAAACGGTTCTTTTCTGCTGAAATATAACGTGAATAAGGATCAATATTTTTTAAATAGCCTGTAAGTAAATCTGCATTTTTAACATTAGGTTGAATTGTTTCTAAATTTAGTTTTTTATAGTGATTGGATACAATAATCTGGCTTATCTTTTTTTGTTTCTTTATCGAAAAATTATTAGCCTGTTTAGTTGATTGAAGTTGTTTATTCTTATCTGTATCTATGGGTTTATTATCTGATAAAGAAGACAGCTTAATACGCTGAGAGTAATCTATCTTTCTCAGTTCTGGTGAAGATTCATTTGAATCACATGAGGAAATACCCGCTAGAAAAACAGGTATACAGAGTAAGTAATAAAAGTGGTTAGGTAATATTTGCATTGAATAAAAACAGATTAATTAATCATTAATTAGCATTTCTCTTAAAACTTTGACTTCTTTATTTAATGCTACTAGCTGCTTTTTATATTTCTTATTGCTATTACTACTACTCGATGCTTGTTTTTGTCGAGCAGGTACCGTTTTTATAATAACAGTACGAATCACTTTAGTATTTTTCTTAATACCTGATAGCTTTTTCAAAGCTTTTGACTTCTTATATCTTTGCTGGCTTGTATCATCTTTTAATTGACTGATTTTTAAATCAAGTTGCGTGTTTTCCTGTTCAATTTTTGCAAGTTCTGATTTAATGTTATTCAGTTCTTTGCGTTGCTGATTCAAGCTCGCTTGCAGGGAAGCTTGCTTATTTCTTTCATTATTTAAATTATTGGCACTTGCATTTAAATCAAGATTTTTTCGCTGTAATTGTTGATTAAATTCACTTGTGCGAAGATTGCCTGCCGCTTGGAAAACATTAGAATCTTTTGCTGATACGCCCGGTGCTGAGCAAGCCGAAATGCTTGCCATCAAACCGATCGATACTGACAGTAAAAATAATTGACTGGATTTTGAGTTTATTTTTAGGAACTTCATTATAATTGCCTTTGGGGTTGTTAAAATTCTTGCAATATGGTTTTGAGACTTTTATCCAAACTGTCTGTTTCAGTATTATTTAATTTAATACTCTCTGTAAAAAATTCACCCAATTTAATATGGATAGATTTATTTGCATGTTCAGCTTCACTCATAATTTTATTAATATTGTCTGAAACTTGAACTTGATTGTATTTCTTTAATTGACCTAGATATTTGATATAGCTATCGAAATGTTCTTTAAATTTATTCATAAAGCTATTGTGCTGTAGCTTGAGTGTGGTAACAATTTTGCTAGAACTGGTGATTTCATCCTTCTGAAAATCATCAATGGCTTTTTGTTTTATATTCGCTCGCATATAAAAACCACTGGCTGAAATTAAATGGGTTAAGGCAATTTCAGCTTTAGAATATATAATTTCATCTAACTGAGGGTTGATATTGTCTTTAGATTGGCTTTGATTCTTTCTGGATTCTTTATTGTTATCTTTTTTAGTATCTGTATCAGGACGTATTTTATTGAGTGGTTTTATCGTATCTTCTGGTACGACAGGAATCACTATAACCTCTTGATTACTATTTATTTTACTCTCACCTTCAGCATTGATGGTTTGTATTGTATTGCTCGACTTATCGACAGTCAATGTTTGATCATTATCTTTAGGCTTAGGTGGAAAAATATAAAAACCAATAGAACCAATAGCAACTAATGCCAGTATAATAAAAGTAAATAATAGCGTGTTGGAATATTTTTTCTGAGTGGCTAATTTTTCTGGATGAGTGTCTTCTGTATTTTCTTGTAATTTTTTGGTTTCACTTTGATTTTCACTTATTTTTATTCTGTCTACTTGAATATTTTTTGTTTTGTTACTCACTGCCTCAGTATTGACAATATTGGATTTCGGCTTAGCTATCTCTGGACTAAGCTGTACGGTGGTTTCGCTTTCAACCCTATTCGCTGCCATCTTTGGCGATAAAATACGAGTAACATCTTCATCACTACGTTCATTGCCGAGTAATTCATGATTCCACTCTTTAACCGTCTGAGGGCGATTAGTGGGATGAAATGCCAGTGCATGATCAATTGCGCGAAGAAAGTGGGGGGTATATTTATCGTTTAAACGATTGATTAAACCCTCATACGGATCATCTGTTTTTAGCATCATTGCACTGGCACGTTCTTGTGCTGCAACAATGCGCTCATTTAACATTGCGTAGTAGAGAGTTGCACCGAGTGCGTAAATATCTGTCCAAGAACCTTGATCCGCCCATGAAGGATTATCCTGCTCGTAAGGTGCGTAACCAGGGGTCATAATACGAGTTAATTGATCAACCTTGGAATTAAATACATCACGGGCTGCACCAAAATCTAATAAAACAGGGCTTTCATCTTTACGAATATAAATATTGGCAGGTTTAATATCACGGTGAATATAACCGTGTTCATGTACTTTAATTAGCCCATCATTGATGGGACAAAAAATTTCTAATAAACGTCGTTCGGATAATTTTGGATATTTTTCTAAATAAGCCTTTAAATCTTGTCCTAGCTCATATTCCATCACCATATAAGCGGTTTGATTTTCTTCAAAATAGGCTAATACACGGACAATATTGGGATGGTTAAACTTGCCGACCGTCTTCGCTTCATCTAGAAAGCAATCTAAGCCATATTGAAATAAC
>WFRR01000166.1 GCA_015486375.1 Thiotrichaceae bacterium | reverse complement strand
TGCCTTGGGCGTAAAACTGGGCTTTATCAAAGATAATCGTTTCCTCTTCGATTACGAACACTCCAAAATCATCTACGATCGCTGCTTAGATCATATTTCCACTTGTCAACTTTCTGCGCGTTGTTTACGGATTTTCAATACCATTTTGAGATAAACTGTCGGCTTCGGAAAACTTGAAGATCATGCCACCACCACCCGTTTAGAACAACTCACTAAAATCCGCCATGACCATATTGGCAATGCCCTGCGTTATTTATCCAAGCGAAATATTATTAAATGGCGTACCTGTATTAAATAATCCCATTGCTTATTTAGCCCGATTAGTACAAAAATATCAGAGCAATGAATTAGATTTTAGTGCCTTACAAACCTTTGTTAGACCACAATTAATACAACGCGATTTACAAGACTTAATTCATACTCATAATAACGATTATGGTCAATATAAAGCCTATGGTGAAGCGGTTGGAAGCCACGACCTACAATCTGATGACCCTGATAATGTTGCAGAATTCAAACACCTTAGGACAAACATGTAGAGCATTTTGATAAAGCCAGCGCCTCTTATCTTTCCCTTAAAGACTATGTTACTGAGCATCAACTTGATCAAGAAATTTTGGAAAAAATAGACTCCAATAATGCGAGAGTCGAAATACCTAATTTGATTTAATTATTAGACTGTAATCTTAAGTGGATTTAATTCCCAAATTATTCCAAAGTGAACTATGTGATAACAAAAATAAGTTTGCATTATGGAGTGCATTAGATCTGTTGCTTGGCATGGCTCATTGATTTCTGCTTCCTCAGTTAAAATAAAACCAATACGATGATTATAACGGTCGAGTTGATGAAGGACTTTTTTATTAACAGAGCATTAGTTGATCGACTTTTTTTAGCTCTTCCATTACCAGCTATTGACTGATTTTTAAGACACTAGCAGTATCACAAATACCACGACCATTAATCACCAATTTTACTTGAATTCTAACTAAACTGCATGTTCAATGCACTATCACTAACTAATTTTTCTTTTAATTGATTGGTTTTTATGTTAAAAGTACTATCTCTGAGTACTTCTTGCTTTTTTTCTATGTCGTTTTTAAATACAAAACACTTATCTAGCGTCATTATTTTTTTATCTGTAATGGTTCTATTATTTCTACTCAAACCTCTCAATACTTCCTTATTAAACACGCCAGCAAGTTCCATTGATATTGGCATAATTAACCCATCATCCAATGATTCAAATCATACTGATATTGAAAAAACAGATCAGAAGGTAAATCACTCTGCTGCTGTATCAATTAATGCTCCAATAGCCTTGGAGAAAAGTAGTTCCAATATTGAACAAAATATTTCACAAGCAAGTTCTTCTCAAATTCATAAGAATGTTGAATACAACCCAGAAGCAAGGTATTTAGCATACCAAAAAGAGAACAAATATATGCATCAAGGGGGGGTTAGGGGACGATTTGAGAGTGAAAGAAAGCAACGTGAAACAATATTCAGAAAAAAACATGAATATGCAATGCAACCACAACAACACGCAATGCAACGGCTAGCTTTTTTAAAACGACAACAAAGTTTGCAAATAAGACAGAAACAAATTTTAAAATTAAGAGAAAAACAAAAATTGCAACAGGATCTTGATAAGGTGAATCATGCAAAATAAATCATTCGTGTCTATATTGGCTATTGTTAGCTTATTAGTGACAATATACTTCTTACAAACATCCTCAAAACCAACAGTATCTGAATCTGCTCCGATACAAAAGACAGCTCAAGTAATCACTGGCACTCCTCCTACGACCCTCAGTCAAAATACACCTAAACCTGCAACAACAACGATAAATAAAACCGTATCACCTTCTGTTACAAGTAGTTCAGATGTCTTTGCAAACTTTACAGCATGGATAAATACCCCATCTCAAACTAAAGACTGGGTAAATCAAGGTCTGATATTAGCTAAGCAACGTCAACCAAAAATACAACATTTAATTCAAACTGAACCACAACTTGCTTTACAAAAATCAGTCTCATTTTCACAATATGCAGCATTGCCTAAGGAAATACAGGCTTATGTAGAACAACCTTTTAGTGATACCGTAAACTTGGTTATCTTACCGAATGAAGATAAAAACAAAAAACAAAATACGGGTAATCGCAGTTATATTGATCGAAATTCTGGACAACAGAAGCAACGTTTACAGGTTTATCGTTATGGCAATCGTAATCATTTACTCTCCAAACAAAATTTAGCGGTACAAGGTATTCAATTAGGACAAGATGCAGTCATTGCAGATACGACTTTGATGCCTGTAAATAAAGAAGATGCTGAATATATACAGCAACATTTTTCAGCTAAGAGTGTGAATGCAGATAAATTTGATTTTTATACGGGCGAAGCCATTCAGGGAAAGGCAATTCTCGCCTTATCAGGCGGTAAAGTATTTCCTTTTGCATCGACTAAAAATATACAACAACTCAATACTCAATTAGCACAATTAGAAAAACGTAATGATCCTCATGCAACCTCGCAGCTTTTATTTAAATATCGTGCAAATGCAACCACAAACACAACATCCACTTCAAACCAGCCTGCCCCTCTATCAAAACGTCTAGAAAAATTACTGGCTATTCCAAGTGATTGGACTACCAGTATAAAGAAAGTATTACTGATTAGAGTCACTACATCAGACACTAGCTCAGCGGCTGTCTCAGAAAGTGATTTAGTCACAGCATTAACAAATAGCTCAAATTTAATACAACAACTCTCACAGAATAAAACTTCCTTGGATATAACCGTATCAAACACGGCATTTCAATTAACTCAAACTGCTGCTACTTATTCTAGTGATCAAGGAACAACAGATTTACTGACAGAAGCTAAAAGTCTTTTTAGTGCCGCAAACTCAGGGATAGATTTAACCACTTACGACATTGTAGGTGTACATATCGGAGGAGAGGGTTTACCAGTGGATTGGGCTGGTCTAGCTTCGGTTGGAGGTGGAGATTATTGGTTAAACAATACAATCGATTTAACCACTGTAACGCATGAATTTGGACATATTTATGGGTTAAGTCATGCCAATTTCTGGGAAACCAATAATGCTTCTGTCGTAGGAGCAGGAACAGATGAAGCCTATGGTGATGGCTTCGATATGATGGGTAGTGGTCTAGCACCTCAAGCTTATTTCCATCCTCAAGCATTAGCTAAATTAGATTGGTTAACAACAGTAACTGATTGGATAGATATTACAGTTTCAGGGGTCTATCGCGTAAATCGTTTTGACCATGAAAGTGCTACTGGAATTCGGGGTTTACGTATTGCTCGTAATGGTGCAACAACAGATGGTTATTACTGGCTTGCTCATCGACAAAATTATGATAATAATGCTTTTCTTGAAAACGGTGCTTATTTAATCTGGGAAAAATCAGGAGAGGAAAAAAGTTGGCTAATTGATACCACTCCTGGCTCTTTTGCAAATGCAGAAGAAGATAAACAAGACGCAGGAATTGTTTTAGGAAAAACCTATTCCGATACCGCAGCTAATATCCACATTACTACATTGGCTAAAGGGGGTACTGCTCCAAGTGAATGGCTGGATATTCAAGTTAATTTAGGCGATTTTCCCAGTAATAGTGCGCCAACGGTTAATTTGACTATACCGACAGTATTATCCGCCCGAACAGCTTTAGACTTTATAGCAAACGCGAGTGATGCAGATGGTGATACTTTAGTTTACCAATGGGATTTTGGTGATGGTGTTATTCATCCTAGCAGTGCCAGCATTAGTCACACATGGACAGTGGGTGGTAGTTATACCATTAAAGTAACTGTCTCTGATATGAAAGGTAAAACAGCCACAGCACAACAATCGATTACCGTTACAGATCCACTCACACAGTGGACAGATCGTAGTTCTACAACCACAGAAGATCTTATCGATATTGCTAGCAATGGTACTTTAGCCGTAGCCATTAGTAATTTCAAAATTCTAGGTTCTTCTGATGGCACGACTTGGAGTGTTTTAGATGAGAAAGGAAAATCAGGTACAGGATTAGGTTTCAATGTTTATTTATATGCAATTATTTATGACGGAAGTCAGTGGATTGCCGTTGGACAAGATCACGATGGTACTGATTGGCGAGGTGCAATTTATACCTCTCCTGATGCAATAACATGGACAGAACGTTATAAAGCAGGTGATCCATTACAAAGTATTGCCTCATCAGGTTCAGCGCTGGTTGCAGTTGGTAATAATGGCAATGCCGTTCGATCTGTAGATGCAGGTATCACATGGTCACCTGTTAGTACAGGAATCAGTACAACTTTACGTGATATTAGTTATGGTAATGGTCAATTTATTGCAGTAGGAAACGAATATATTACAGGTGAGTTAGCCGCAGTGGTTACTTCCTCGGATGGTGCAACATGGACAAATCAAACCAATAACTCAGGGACAGCTGTAAGTTATGGCTTTAATGCAATTGCTTATTTAAATGATAAATTTATTGCATCGGGTTACAACACTAAACTGTCCTATTTGGAAAATAGTGGTGGTATTGCATTCTTAAGTAATCGTGCTAATCGGGAAATTACCCCTGCATTAATGTATGGAGATAATCTCTATTTTGTCGCAGGAATAGATCGAGATGATTCAGATAAGGATATTGACTTACTTTCCTTAGATGGAAAATCATGGATACTGTCACCCAATACTCCTGTGGTTGAAGATAGAAATGCAGGCGTGTTCTTTAAGGAGACCTTCATTACAGTAGGTAATCAAGGTTCTATTCGCCAATCTGATCCTGTTGCTATATCTACAGATCCCATAGTAGATGCTGATAATGACACCATTAGTGATGCCACTGATAATTGCCCTGCTATTGCTAATACCGATCAAAATGATTTGGATACTGATGGTATAGGTGATGTGTGTGATCCAGATATAGATGGTGATGGCGTTGATAATGATCAAGATGTTTTCCCTCTTATCGCAACTGAAAGTGTTGATACAGATGGTGATACTGTTGGAGATAATAGTGATAATTGTCCTACTATTAGTAATACAGGTCAAGAAGATACCGATACTGATGGTATAGGCGATGTTTGTGATTCAGATACAACTGCTGCTAGTAATGAGTTAACAGGACAAGTAACCTTACCCAGTGGCGTTACCTTAGTAGATGAAACCGCCTGTTTAGATAGCAGCCAAACACCTGCTGTTCCTTTACCCAGTTGTCGTCGTGTGAGCGTTCTTTTGATGCAAGGCAGTACGCTTTTAGCAGAGACCGTCG
>WFRR01000165.1 GCA_015486375.1 Thiotrichaceae bacterium | reverse complement strand
CGTGTATTAGCTGCGAATAGCACAGGTTTATCCAGCTATAGCAATACGGCGTTAGCCACGCGCCAAGATCATAGCCAGCTCGGCACAAATACCTTAGTTGAGAATTGCTATATTTGTCATGGCACAGAGGGAATTAGTCAAGGTGCAGCGATTCCTACCATTGCAGGTTTAGACAAAGATTATCTGGTTCGCACTATGCAGAGCTATAAAGATGAGAGTCGCCCTGCAACCATTATGGGCAGATTAGCCAAAGGTTATTCAGCCGCTGAAGTTGAAGAAATTGCGACCTTATTAGCAACAAAAACCTATACGCCAGCTCAACAAAGCACAGATCCAATATTAGTTTCTTTAGGACGTAAAATTCATGATGAAAATTGCAGTGTTTGTCACACGGATAATGGACATGCGAAAACCACAGGCTCACCGCTTGCAGGACAGTGGAAACCGTATCTAAGTGCCACTTTAGATGATTTTATTGCAGGTAATAATGCCCATTTACCACAGGCAATGATTAATCAAATTAACGCGCTCACCACTCAATATGGTGATACGGCTGTTGCCGCGATTGTCGATTTCTATGCAGCTAATCCTAATGATCAAACGGGTTATGACAATACTGATTCTGGCAATGGCACTGGAAACGGTGATGGTAATACTGATTCGGGTTCAGGTAATACAGGCGGTGGTAGCAGTAGCAATGTACTCACCGCGCCAACAGGTCTGACTGCAACCGCGATTGATAATGAAAAAGTGGGACTAACATGGTTGGATCAGACCCGTAGTGAAACAGGCTTTAAAATAGAACGCAGTATTGATAATACTGCATGGCAAGAAATTGCCAGTGTAGCCGCAGATAGTCAGCAATACGAAGATACGACGGTCAATATTGATCGTCGTTATTATTATCGCGTCGCGGCTTATGATGCTCAAGCAAGCCAGTATAGCAATGTGGTTACCGCTGACTTATTAACTCATCTTGCCTATGGTAAGAAAATGTATGAAAACCAAGGCTGTGCCAGTTGTCATGGTGATAGTGGACAAGGTGGTTTTACTAATGTGCCATTAATTCGCTATACCGCAACAGACTTAAATAATTTAACCCAAGTCAATGCGACCACCATGCCGCGTACCGCACCTGAAAACTGTGTTGGTAATTGTGCTGCGGCAACTGCCAGTTATATTATCGAAGTATTGAGTACCGCAGGTAGTGGAACAACCGTGGGTAATAATAGTTGTACGGATATTGCTCCTGCGAGTCCTCGCAGTTTACGTTTACTGACCCGTTATGAATATCAAAATACCGTCAATGATTTACTCGGATTATCGGTAGATTTAATCCATGAACTGCCTGATGAAAATCGTGTCGCAGGTTTTGATAATAATATTGATGCCAATCAAGTTACTTCACTCCGTTTAGAAGCCTTTTTAAATAAAGCGGAATCATTAGCGAATCAGGCCGCTCAGCAAAACTTTAATGGCATTCTTCCTTGTAGCACTGAAAATAATAGTTGCGCGCAACGCTTTATTGCTGAATTTGGTCAACGTGCTTATCGTCGCCCGCTCAGTAATGATGAACAAAGCCGTTATCTTGCTTATTTTTCTCAAGATAGTTTTAGTGCCTCGGTTGAAAAAACTGTGATGAGTATGTTGATGTCACCAAATCTACTGTATCGGTCTGAATTAGGGACATTACAAACCGATGGTAGTTATCAACTCACGGATTATGAAATTGCCAGTCAATTATCCTATTTATTCTGGGGCAGTATGCCCGATGCTGAGTTAATGCAATTAGCCGATAACAATGCTTTAAATTTAGATTCAGAACGTATTGCTCAAGCTTATCGTTTATTTAATCATCCTCGTAGTCGAGAGGCTTTAGGTAATTTTGCAGGACAGTGGTTACTCGGCAGTAGCCCCTATTCACTGGCTGAAAAAGATCAAGCGACTTATCCCGCTTATAGCATTTCGGTACGCGAAGCATTGTCACAGGAATTAATCCAATTCTTTAACCATGTGACTTTTGATTCGTCGCAAAAATACCGTGAACTCTTCAGCAGTAACTATATTTTAGCCAATAAAACTCTTGCTGATTATTATGGCTTTTCAGGACCGATTGGAAATACATTTGAAGTAACCCCTGTTAATAATGGTACACGTACAGGTATTTTAACCTTAGGGGCGGTACTGGCTAAATACGCGACCAGTAATAGTTCACATCCCTTTAAACGCGGGGCTTTCTTTATTGAACGCTTACTTTGTCATGACTTACCTGAACCCGCTAATATGGGAATAGTCGAAGCGCCTGTCCCTGATGCGAATGCAACCACGCGAGAATTGTTTAGTTTCCATAGTCAATCGGATACAAGTTGTTATAGCTGTCATCAATATTTAGATGGACCCGGATTTAGTTTTGAAAATTATGATGGTGCAGGTCAATTCCGTGCTACTGAAAATACTAAGACCATTGATCCTTCAGGTATTCTGCGCGGTTTAGAAACTTATACAGCCGATGAAGAACGCGCATTTAGTACGTTAAGTGAACTGAGTCAAATCGTTGCAGAAAGCCCTAATGCATCTCAGTGTATTGCGCGTCAATACTATCGCTACACAATGGGTAGAGAAGAAACCGCTGCCGATCATTGTGCTTTAGATAGTTATTTGAAGAATTATCAAGTGAGTGATTATAATTTACAAACGATGTTACTCGGTATTGTGAATTCCCCTAACTTTACTAAGCGTCAGGCACAATAAGGATATTCTATTATGCGACCCCCTAATCATCGTCGTCATTTTTTAAAACTTATTGCGAGTGCAGGAGTCAGTGCTGCGGTAGCACCCTTTGTACAACCTGCGCTAGCGGCTGAGAAACCCAAGCGGGTAATTTTCGTTAATATTCCTGATGGAATGCGTCCTGAACATTGGCATGCCCAAGGTTCAGAAACCAATTTCACTTTACCTGCAATGACTCAGCCCTTAGACCGAGTTAAACAAGACTGCATTTTCCTCAGTGGCTTGGATATGAAAGGCTCAGGCAGTACCCATGAAGGCGGCATTATTAAGTTGCTCACAGGAACAGCAGGTACATCGGGACAAATTGATGTATCTTTGGATTACTACTTAGCTAATTACTTTAAAAGTCAGGTGGTTAAACCGCACCTTAATTTAAATATTGTGCCGATCTATCATGATAAACCGATTACCTATGATTTTAATGGTACGTCAGTCGGACCTGAAAAAAATCCACTAGCGGCATTTGATTCTTTATTTGGCAATAGTAATAGCAGTGGTGCAGATTTAGCCACGCAACGCCGTTTAAGTGTATTAGATGGTGTTAAAGATGAAGTAAATAGCCTTAAAAATAAACTCGGTAATGAAGAGCAAGCAAAATTAAATACGCACCTTGAATCTATCCGCGAATTAGAGCAACGTTTGAACAGTAATGTCAGTGCTTGCCCCAGTTGGAATTTTAACCCGACAGGTTTTCAAGTGACTCGTACCCGTCTTTGGGATAATCCCGAATATTTAGACAGTTCGAGAATGGATGTTATCGGTGATTTACATACGGATATTGCGATTCATGCCCTCGCCTGTGATTTAACCCGTGTCGTGACCTTAAAATGGAATAATACTGTGAATGATACGGTCGTTCCCGGTACATCCAGTACCTGTCATGGTGCGTCTCATGCAGGCGGACAAGCCTTCATTGATGTTAAGGCATGGTATGTCGAGCGTTTCGCCCGTTTGATTGAACAACTTAAAAATTATCCTGATGGTAATGGCAGCTTATTAGACAATACCTTAGTCTTTTTAGGCAGTGAACTGGCACATGGTAATTGGCACAATCATGAAGATATGCCTTTTATTCTTGCAGGCGGATCAGCAGGCGGAATCGTGACAGGCAGAAGTCTAAAATATAATGCTGTACCACATAATAAATTACTGGTTTCTATTGCCCAGTTTATGGGAACAGGATTGACACGTTTTGGTACGCAAGACCCTTCACCGAGTGCATTATCAGGTTTATTGGGTTAATAAGGAATAGTTAGGAAATAGGAAGATTGATTATGAACAGTATGGATCGCAGAGATTTCTTAAAACAGCTTGCGGCGAGCAGTCTTTTATTAGGCACGACGTTTCCTTCACTTAGCTATGGCGCACAGAAACGGGTCATTATTATTGGTGGCGGTACAGGCGGTGCAACGGCGGCTAAATATTTATTACGCAACGACCCTTCGATTAAGGTCATTTTGATCGAAAAGAATCCCACTTATTTAACTTGTTATATGAGTAATGAAGTCCTTGGCGGTGATCGGGATTTAGAAAGTCTACGTTTTAGCTATGACACGCTAAAATCACGCGGGGTGACTGTGGTTCAAGATGAAGTGATTGCGATTGAAGCGGATACGCAGAAAGTACGCACTAAAAGTGGGCAGAGTTATTCCTATGATCGCTGTATTGTCTCTCCGGGGATTGATTTCCGCTTTGATACGATTGCAGGTTATGATGCTCAAATTGCTGATAATGCCATTCCCCATGCGTGGAAAGCAGGACAACAAACCCTTAATCTTCGCGCTCAATTAGAAAGTATGAATAATGGCGGCACAGTGGTTATTGCCGCTCCGCCTAATCCTTATCGCTGTCCGCCTGCACCGTATGAACGTGCCAGTCAAATTGCTCATTATCTGAAGCAACATAAGCCTAACTCTAAGGTCATTATTCTTGACCCCAAAGCATCTTTTGCTAAACAGGCTCAGTTTGAAGAAGCATGGACAAAGTTATATGGCTATAACAGCAGTAATGCGATGATTGAATGGCATTCTGCGGATCAAGATTCGGGTGTGGTTGCAGTCGATAGTGCCACTAAAACGGTGACGACTTCCTTCGGTGATCAATATCAGGCTGATGTTTTAAATATTATTCCCGCCCAAAAAGCTGGCAGTATTGCCTTTACTGCCGATCTAACTGATGAGAGTGGTTGGTGTCCGATTAATCGCCAAACGTTTGAATCCGAACGTCATGCCAATATTCATGTTATTGGTGATGCCTGTAGTGCGAATGCCCTGCCTAAATCAGGTTATGCCGCTAATTCAGAAGCGAAAGTTTGTGCTGCAGCCGTGTCGGCTTTATTAAAGGGGCAACAGCCTGTTAGCCCTGCCTTTAGTAATGGTTGTTATAGTGTTGTTGGTACAGATTATGCGATTTCCATTTTAGCTTTATATCGTTTGTCTGATGATGGAAAAAGCATTGATAAAATCCCGAATAGTGGCGGAACATCACCCCTGAATGCCTCGGATGTGCAACATAAACGCGCATTAGATTATGCCCACTCTTGGTATAATAATTTTACGTCTGATGTGTTTAAGTAAGCTTTTTTACTCAAAGTTAGAAGCTGCTCTACGCGTGTTAGCCCATTCGACCCCGATTTAGTCAATATCACCGTCCTTAGTTATAAGCTTGATGAGCCTTTGGAATACTCCTAGAATACAAGTCAAAATTTAGGGAATTCATCGATGAAAAAATTTTTAGGTATAATCATTTTACTCAGTATTGCCGTCGGCGTGGCTATTTTCACCAATACTGATTGGGGATCATTACAACGCGATACCAGCAAAGCACAAGATTGGGTCGATGTTAATATTTTCTATGGCGGTGAAAAAACACAATTCTTAGCTAATCCAAACACAAAGAAATTATTAGAAAAATACAAAATCCGTCTTCATGCAAGTAAGGCAGGCAGTATAGAAATGGTGTCTCGTTTAGATACCAAAGATAAAACCTGTTTGTGGCCATCCAATCAAATTGGGGTGGAACTGGCTAAACAGAGTGGAAAATCTGTTTTAGCAGTTAATAATATTTTTAATTCTGCGATGGTCTTTTATGCGTGGAAACCAGTCACCGATGCGTTAATCAAAAAGGGGATTGCTAGCCGTAAGGGACAAGTCGTTAGCCTAGATACGCAAAAAATGATTGCTTTAGCACAGACACAAAAACGTTGGAAAGAAGACTTAAATTTAGATATTTACGGTGCGATTAAGATATTTTCCACGGATCCTCAAAAATCTAATTCAGGCAATATGTGGGCGGGTTTACTCGCGAATATGATCAATAATGGTAATGTAGTTACGCCGCAAACATTACCGACCTTGTTACCTGAAATTCAGGCTTACTTCCAAGCAATGGGTTATATGGAAAGTAGTTCAGGCGATATTTTTGAGAATTTCTTAAAACAAGGTATGGGCGCACGTCCGATTGTGGTGGGTTATGAGAATCAATTAATTGAATTTCTAATTGAACACGAGGAATATCAGGATATTATCCATAAAAAAATTGATATTATTTATCCGATTCCGACCGTATTTGCGAGTCATCCTTTGATTAGTTTGCAGCCAAATTGTCAGCGTTTTGTTGAAGCACTTAATGATCCGAAACTACAACAACTGGCATGGAAACAACATGGTTTTCGCAG
Organism: Thiotrichaceae bacterium; assembly: GCA_015486375.1. GTDB lineage: Bacteria > Pseudomonadota > Gammaproteobacteria > Thiotrichales > Thiotrichaceae > S015-18. The sequence goes on along the minus strand of WFRR01000165.1, from coordinate 15,613 downwards.
TGGTCTCATTGGAGTTGAAAATAATCCTAACGATTTGGGTGTGAATAATATTGCTGAAACAGTGACACAGGTGATTCCTATGCCAAGTGCTGAAGTCATGCAACAGATTATTCAGGGATTAAAAAAATAGGAATTAAAAAATAATGAATACTCAATATCCATCCAGTGGAAACCCAGCACCTAAGAAAACGAAAAGAAAAAAATATTTATCGTGGTTTTTAGAAATTATATTAGTCATTGTGATCCTGCTTGGGATCAGAACATGGCAACAACATGGCATGATGAGTGGTCAAGCCCCTGAAATACTCCTAGAAGATATTTCGGGACATCAAGTTAAGTTGTCAGATTATCAAGGCAAACCTTTACTGCTCCACTTTTGGGCGACATGGTGTAAATTTTGTGAGTTTGAAGAAAGCTGGATTAATGAAATTGAAAAGGATTGGCAGGTACTTAGTATCGCAACTTTATCATCGGGGTCAGAGGCTGAGATTCGTGACTATATGCAACGTCATAACATCACCCATTGGCAAACGATTATTGATAAAGATAATCGCTTAGCGGCACAATATGGTATTACGGTGATGCCTTCGACCTTTGTGATTGATTCCAAAGGCGAGATCCGTTTTAAAGAAGTCGGTCTTACTACTCCGTGGGGGTGGAAACTTCGGCTTTGGTTGACTGATTTAATAGATGGTTAATCGTGAAAACAGTGCTTAAATTAGTTATTTACTCTGTTTGTTTTTATAACAATAATTACAAAGTTTAACAATTTTTTCAAATATCAGCGGCTTAAATTGTATAAAAAGAAAGGAAATGCAAAATTATGAAAATTTTATTCCTAATTAGTTTACTTGTGGTTAGCTTTATTGTTATAAAATCATTCAAACGTAAAGTAGCACAACGTCGTCTAACACGGACAAAACATAAAAAAATCGGCGATATGATCGAATGCGACGTGTGTGGTCTTCACATCCCAGAAAGTAAAGCAACCATAAATAGGGGTAAATTCTATTGCAGTCTCGACCACGCAAATCAGGGCAATCTGCCTCCAGCACCCTAAGTATGGATGCACTCCACGGTGATCCGTGGAAAACCCTCTGGCTGTATAGCATTTATCGTCTGATTTTAGCCGCTGTACTTATCTTTGTTGGCTTCTCTCAATATTCCCCCCTGAATATTAATTATCTTGATGAAGTTCTCTTTATCTTGACTATTGGTCTGTACCTATTTCTTGCCATTGCAGGCAATATTACCGCCTATATCCAGTGGCCAAATCACCTTGTGCAAATTTCATTTAATACCATCACTGATGTGATTATTATGTTGAAAGTAATCTATAGCACAGGTGGTGTGAGTGCTGAACTGGGTTTACTGATTGCAATTCCTTTATTTACCCTCAATTTTTTACGGCCGGGGCAAGTTTCTTTATTTATTACCGCATTAGGCATTATTGCTTTACTAGGCTTGGAAGTTTATTTACAGCAAACGCAATTTTCACAACCCAAGGATTTACTTTATACGGGTTTATTATCCCTGTTTATTCTGGTTGGCTCGTGGGTGGGGGCTAAATGGGCTATTCGTGCTTCCAGTACAGCGGCATTAGCAAAACGTCGGGGCTTAGATATTGCCAATCTTTCTCAGCTCAATCAAACCATTGTAGATGAATTAACTTCAGGTATTTTAGTCGTAGAAAGCTCAGGTTCAATTCGGCATATTAATTCCACTGCATGGGAATTTTTGGGTAAACCTGATCATTGGCGTAAACAGCCGTTAAGTGAGTTTGCCCCTGAAATTGATAAACACTTACAAGTATGGCTGAAGAATGTTTGTCCAGAGGTGATTAGCTGCGATATTAAACATCAAGGTACAATGGAATTGCGAATGCACTTTACTCAATTAGGCACGCAAACCAAGGGGATTACTTTAATCAATTTAGAAGACACCACTGAGCAACGCAAGCGTGTACAAGAGGTTAAACTGGCCTCATTGGGACAACTTACGGCCAATATTGCTCATGAGATTCGTAATCCATTGGGTGCAATTAGTCATTCCGCTCAATTATTATCCGAATCACCTGCCTTAGATAAAGTCGATGTGCGTATGGTGCAGATTATTCAAAGTAATTCTAAACGGATGAACTCCATTATTGAAAGTGTTTTGAATCTTTCTAGTAAGAAAAAGCCCCAACAAGAAACCATTTATCTTAAGGCATGGACAAGCGAGTTTCTAGATGATTTTATTGCTCAGTCCTCATTAAAAAAACAGCAAATGAATGTTTTTATCTCCCCAGCGGACTGTACAGTCGAATTTGATCCTGCACACTTGCATCAAATCATGTGGAACTTGTGTCGTAATGCCATGAAACATGCCCATAATAACGCCACTGCGTTACAGTTAGATATACAGGGGGGAATTCCAAACCATTCCCGTGATGTCGTCTTAAACATTTGTGATAATGGTCGCGGTGTTGAAAGTAAGGATCATTTACGTTTATTTGAACCTTTCTTTACTACCAGCGATTCAGGTACGGGTTTAGGTTTATTTATGTCGCGTGAACTGGCAATGAGTAATGGGGGCAGTTTGGAATATAGGGCAACAGGAAAACAGGGATGTTGCTTTCATCTAACTTTTTCTAAAAGTCGTTTACGTGATTAGCCCTGCTGTATAGGAAATATAAATGAACCAGCAATTAGTTCTTATTATTGATGACGAGCCTGATATTTGTGAATTATTAGAAATCACACTATTACGCATGGGCTTAGAAACCATTACGGCTGAAAATGTTAAAGATGCCATTGTTAGTATTGATCAATATAAACCTGATTTATGCTTAACTGATATGCGTTTACCTGATGGTAGCGGAATTGATATTGTGCATTATATTCAACGTCATTGTCCACAGATGCCTGTTGCCGTGATTACTGCTTATGGCAGCATGGAAACAGCCGTGGAAGCCTTAAAAGCTGGTGCGTATGATTTTGTCTCGAAACCCGTTGATCTACAGAAACTACGGGACTTAATTGAGAATTCATTAAAGCTCTCTAATACCCCCCCGGGCAATAACAATCAGCACAATAATCCATCTGATCTACAACAAAAATATACCATTATTGGCGAATCACCCGCCATGCAAAAGTTAAAAAACACCATTAACAAATTGGCGCGTAGTCAAGCCCCTGTTTATATTCATGGTGAATCAGGCAGTGGCAAAGAACTGGTTGCTAAACAAATTCATCTCTTAGGCTCCCATTACGATGCTAATTTTGTGCCTGTTAACTGTGGGGCAATTCCTGAGAATTTAATGGAAAGTGAGTTCTTTGGACATAAAAAAGGCAGTTTTACAGGCGCAAATAGCGATAAAATTGGACTCTTTCAAGCGGCTCATCAAGGGACTTTATTTTTAGATGAAGTGGCTGATTTACCTTTAGATATGCAGGTTAAGTTATTACGGGCGATACAAGAGAAAGCGATTAAACCTGTGGGCGCATTAGAAGAAATTTCTGTTGATATTCGGATTTTGTGTGCGACGCATAAAAGTTTAGAAACAGAAGTGGCTAATGGTCGTTTTCGGCAAGATTTATATTATCGCTTGAATGTGATTAAACTGGATGTTCCTCCTTTGCGGGTACGCGAAGATGATTTGTTCCTATTGGTCGATTTTTTCTTAAAAAAAATTAGCCACCGTTGGGAAGTCCCCTTAATGGAACTGTCTTCAGTCGCCAAGTCTTCATTACAACATTATAATTTTCCTGGCAATGTGCGTGAGTTAGAAAATATCTTAGAACGAGCGATTACCCTATGTGACAGCACGGTGATTCAACCTGATGACTTGCAATTACCCAAAACACCCCCCACGCTAATGAATCAATTACCCGAAGTCATAAGTACGGCTAGAGTAGAGATAAGAGAAGCACCGATGAGAACAATGGGTCATTCTCATTTAATTCCAACAGGTGAAGAAGGTAGAACAGAACAAGAACGTATTTTACATGCACTGGAACAGACTCGTTGGAATCGTACCCGCGCAGCTATTTTACTAAATATGACCTTTAGACAATTGCGTTATCGGATTCAAAAATATAACCTTGATCCCAAAAAATATCGATCACCACACTAAATAAATAATCGTGTACAGATTCAATAGGAAAATAAAAATGATAAGAATCAGACAATAATAGGCAAAAAAAAACGCGACCCCGCAACAAAGCAGAAACCGCGCCAAATTACCACCAAAGGAGGATGGAGGAGTGTTAAATTGCTGTCTAAGCAATCAATGTAAGTATATTAGTATATAATAATACTCTAAGTCAATAAGTATTTTGATATTCAGTTATATTTTTCAGAAAGGAACAAAATCCAATGCAGGATGAAGTATTAATCGATGCAAAAGGAATGCAACGTTACTACAACCACTATTGCGCTCTTAAAGCGGTTGATATTCGCTTAAAAAAAGGCGAAGTACTGGGTTTACTGGGTCCAAATGGCGCAGGAAAATCAACCACGATGCAAATATTAACGGGTAATCTTGCCCCTAGTCGGGGTGAAATACGCATTAAAGGGATTGATCTACTCGAACAGCCCCAAAAGGCTAAGCAACATATTGGCTATTTGCCTGAACGTCCGCCCTTATATCGTGATATGCGCGTGGATGAATACCTAAACTATTGTGCCAAATTACGAGCGATTCCTACGCGGGAACAGAAAGCAGCTTTAGAGAAAGCGAAATCCCATTGTGGTTTAACGCAAGTTGGACGACGTTTAATTACCAACCTGTCTAAAGGTTTTCAGCAACGCGTCGGTATTGCACAGGCTATTTTACATACTCCCGATATTATTATTTTAGATGAGCCAACGGTAGGTTTAGACCCAATTCAAATCCAAGAAATACGCACTTTAATTCAAGAACTCGGTAAAAATCATAGTGTTATTCTTTCTACGCATATTTTACCTGAAGTACAAGCTGTCTGTGACCGCGTACAGATTATTCATGAAGGTTCGACCGTATTCGATGATTCACTCAGTCAGCTAGAACAAGGGCAAAGTGATTCAGTTTTACTGTGTCGTTTCGCTCAAGCGATTGATACCGATAAACTCAATCAATTAAAGCATATTGAAGTGGTACAAGTGGATAATCAAGCTAGAAATTGTTATCAAATCCAGCATCAAGTGGGAAAAAATATTGTTCCTGCTATTTGTCAGCTCGCCCAACAGGAAAATTGGGAAATTCAAGCGCTCAGTCCACAACGAATTACGCTGGAACAAATTTTTATGAATTTAATTCATGGTGAAAAAGACATGGAAAACTTAGCAGTGGAGTCGGTGTAATGAATAGTATATTGACAATTGCTAACAGTGAATTTCAGCGTTTATTTCGTTCTCCACTAGCATGGAGTTTATTGGCAACCGTGCAATTTATTCTGGCGTGGTTATTTCTGAATAATGTAGAAGAATATTTACTTTATATTCAACCTAAATTAGTCGGGGTTGATCATGCACCGGGAGTAACAGAGGTCGTGGTTAGTAGTTTATATACTTCGATTGGTATTATTATGCTGGCGATTATGCCGATTTTAACCATGCGTGCTTTTGCCGAAGAACGCATGAATGGCACATTGACCTTATTACTGTCTGCACCAATTTCTGTGAGTCAGATTGTTTTAGGTAAATACTGCGGTCTAATGGCCTTTATCTTCTTAATGATCGCGATGTTATCACTGATGCCTTTTTCACTCTTACTGACGACGCAATTAGACATCGGCATGATACTGTCATCCATATTAGGTTTAAGTTTATTGCTTGCTTCGTTTGCTGCCGCAGGACTCTTTCTATCTTCGCTTACCAAACAACCCATTATCGCAGCGATGAGTAGCTTTGGACTGTTGCTATTTTTGGTTATTTTATATTTATCAGGCAGCTCACAAAGTGGCAATAGTAGTTTATTTATTTACTTAAGTCACTTCAGTCACTTCTTATCCTTTTTACAAGGAATATTTGATAGCAGTGATTTTATTTACTACCTCTTATTTAGTCTTGGCTTTCTAATTTTGACCATTCGAAAATTAGATAATGATCGTCTACACGGTGGGTAAAATAATGAAAATAACTAAGGGTTCGCAATTACAACTAAAATTGCACAATATACTTTTCTACGTCGTATTTATCAGTCTAGTGGGCTTATTAGCTTATGGATCAAAAATATATAAATTTGAATCCGATTGGACGGCTGGCAATCGCAATACACTCACCCCCGCTAGCCAAAAATTACTGAGTCGTTTGGAACAACCGCTTAAATTAATTGCTTATATTCCTGATGATCCTGCTTTGCATGAAGAATTAAAAGCAGTGATTAGCAAATATCAGCGTTTTAAAGCTAATACGTCCTTAGAATTTGTTAACCCCGATTTACAACCTGCGAAAGCCAAAAGTGCAGGGATTATCTATACAGGACAGGTCTCGGTACATTTAGGCAATAAACACGAAATTATTGAAGCCATTGATGAGCAAACAATTTTACAAGCCTTACATCGCCTCAGTCGTGATAAAGATCGGGTTGTTACCTTTATTACAGGACATGGTGAACGGGATCCACACAGTCCACAATCAACAGGTCTGTCGATGCTCACAGATAATTTGACCCGTTTAGGCTTTAAAATACAAACTCACCATTTAGTCAGTACCCAATCTGTACCTGCTAATAGTGATATTTTAGTGCTAGCTGCAGCTAAAACAGATTTATTGGTGGGTGAATTAAAACTCATACAAGACTATGTTAAACAGGGTGGAAAATTATTATGGTTACAAGATCCTGATTCAAGCCAAACGCTTCTACCATTAGCAGATCAACTCGGGCTTCTGGTTTATCAAGGTACAGTGATTGATGCTAATCAAGAATTACAACAATTGCTGGGTATTGATAATGCTGCCGTCGTGCCTGTATTAGAATATACAAAATCCGCGATTACTAAAGGCATTGAAACACAAACCTTATTTCCTTTTTCAACCATGATTGCAGAAGATTTTGATGTAAAAGGTAAGCTCGATATGATCTGGGAATATCATGTTTTTCTCAGTAGTCTAGAAACAACATGGCTAGAAAATGGCGATATGGTAAAAACACTTAGTTTTAACCCTGAAGAAGATGAACGTCAAGGCCCGATTCCACTGGCTGTATCCTTAACTCGAACACTCGCAAGCCCTGAACAAGCAACACTTCAACAAAATAATCCAGACAATACTGATAGTATGATCCGTGAACAGCGCATTATTGTGATCGGTGATAGTGATTTTCTTGCCAATGCTTTTATTGGTTATGGGGCTAATTTAGAACTCGCTAAAAATATTTTTAATTGGTTAGGACAAGACGATACCTTATTAAATATTCCGTCTCAAACGGCTCAAGATACCCATTTAGAAATTTCGGATACCTTATTAATTAGTTTATCATTCTTCTTTCTGATTCTATTGCCTCTGGGTTTAACTATTATCGGTACATTAATTTGGTTACGGCGTAAAAAATCGTAATGAATACTGTGAACAATATGGATAAACTTCAAGGGTGATGATTCAATGAAAAAACGCGTTGTATTAAATATTGTACTGATCCTCAGTATGATTGCTTTGGCAATTTTCTTATGGTTTAAACCCGTCAGTGAAGCTAATCCAGAACAAAGTATTAGTACTGTATCCAAACAGGCCGTGACGAGTATTCGCATTGAGCGCCCTCAACAAGCAGATATTCATTTACTTAAATCAGATCAACAATGGACGATGTTAAAGCCCTTTCCCCATGCAATACGACAAGAAAAAGTAGAACAAATACTGGAGTTTATTGGAGCATCGACGCAAGTGCAATATAGTGCTTTAGATATCAATTTAGCTGAGTTTGAATTAGACCCTTCTAAGGCTTTAAGTTTACAATTTAATAATGAAGCTAAAATTCAATTTGGCATGATTCACCCCGTAAGCTATGAGCGTTATATTCTTTACGGAAATATAATGGCTCTATTGAAAGAAAGCATTTATGGCGTATTAAGCTCAGACGTTGCTAGTTTTTTAGATGGCAGTCTTGTGCCATTGGGAAGAACATTAGTCAAAATAGATTTACCTGCACCCTATGATTCCAGTCAAACACATATTGATATTTGGAAAACCGCTAAGGCGATTGAGGTACTAAACTGGGAGAGTGAAAATGAACCCTCACAGGGAAAAATTCAATTGCATTTGGATCAACAAGAAATCTTATCTTATGACATTCTTAATAGCCGAGATGAATGGTTTTTAGGTAATGCAAAGTTAAAAGTGAAATATCAAATTCCTGAAGATTGGGTTGAACGCTTATTGCCTAAAAGCTGAATATTTTTTCGATAATCGACTCCACTTAACTGCTTAGTTATATCAATTCGTCAGTTTAGCCCCAATATACGGGGAGTTTCCACATATAATGAGTGTTTCTTCACGACAAGTAACTAATAATAAAATGAAACTCTTTCCAATTATTTTGGCAGCGGGACAGGGCACCCGCATGAATTCTGCTATTCCGAAGGTCTTACACCCGATTGGGGGTAAACCGATGTTAGCGCATGTGATTGATAGTTGTAAGCAATTGCAGGCGGAGAAAATAGCCGTTATTTATGGTCACGGTGGCGACCAAGTACAAGCAAAGATTCAAGATGATGCGATTACATGGGTACATCAAGCTGAGCAAAAAGGCACAGGTCACGCTGTCGCTCAAGCGGCTCACTTAATGCACGATGATGATCTAGTAGTCATTGCTTATGGTGATGTCCCCCTAATTAAAGCCGATACACTACAGTGTTTGGCCGATAGTTTGCAAAATGCAGATTTATCTATTTTAACCACATTACTTGATGATCCAACAGGTTATGGACGCATTGTTCGTCAGCAAGGTGAAGTGGATTGTATTGTAGAAGAAAAAGATGCCGATACGGCGATTCGTCAAATTAATGAAGTGAACTCAGGTTTTATTGCTGCAAAGGGCGTGGACTTAAAACGTTGGTTACAGCAGCTTAGTCCTGAAAATGCACAAGGTGAATACTATCTTACTGATTGCGTTGCTATGGCAGTCGCTGAAGAGAAACGAGTCATTACGGTGATTTGTGAGAACCCATCTGAAGTGGAAGGGGTTAATAATCGTCTGCAACAAGCGAAACTTGAGCGTGAGTATCAAACTGAACAAGCACAGAACTTAATGCTAAGGGGAGTCAGTTTACTTGACCCAGCTCGTATTGATATTCGCGGTAATGTCAGTGCAGGCAAAGATGTGATTATCGACGTTAACTGTGTGTTTATCGGAACGGTTAAATTAGGTAATAATGTAATTGTCGAAGCTAATTGTGTAATTCAGGATAGTGTGATTGATGACAATAGCGTTATTAAAGCGAACTCTGTTTTAGAATCTGCGAGTGTTGCAGAAAATTGCAATGTAGGGCCTTTTGCTCGACTTCGTCCAGGCGCTGATTTACAAAAATCAGCTAAAGTGGGTAATTTTGTTGAAATCAAAAAATCCATTATTGGCGAAGGCAGTAAAGTCAGTCATCTCAGTTATATTGGTGATACCTATATGGGGCGTGATGTCAATATTGGTGCAGGGACGATTACGTGTAACTATGATGGGGTCAATAAACATTTAACTCAAATTGGCGATCATGTCTTTATTGGTTCATCCAGTCAATTAGTTGCCCCGATTAAAGTGGGTGATTATGCCACGGTGGGTGCAGGCTCGACTATTTCAAGAGATGTGCCTGCCAATAAATTAACATTAACCCGCCCAATACAAAAAACCATTAATGGTTGGCAACGTCCTACTAAAAAAAATAATAATTAATAACAAAATAAAGGATTAAATTATGTGTGGAATCGTCGGTGCTATTGCACAACGTCCTGTAACGGAAATACTACTCGAAGGGCTAAGCCGCTTAGAATATCGTGGCTATGATTCAGCAGGGTTAGCTATTATTAATGCCGATCAGCATTTACAAAGAGAACGCGCCGTCGGTAAAGTCGTTGCGTTAAAAAACAAATTAAAAAGCAAGCCATTAATAGGTTTGTTAGGGATTGCTCATACCCGTTGGGCAACGCATGGTAAGCCTGCTGAACGTAATGCACATCCTCATGTGAGTAATAACCGTATTGCGGTGGTTCATAATGGCATTATTGAAAATTATGAAGTATTACGTGAAGAGTTGAAAGCAGAAGGTTATCAATTTGAATCCGATACCGATACAGAAGTGATTGTACATCTGATTGAAAAAGCAGAATCTCAGGGTATGAATCTACTAGAAGCTGTGATGAGCATCAAAACCCGTTTACGCGGTGCCTATGCATTGGGTGTGATTTCTAATGATGAGCCAGATCATTTAATTATTGCCCGACACGGTAGCCCACTGGTTATTGGTCTAGGTTTGGGTGAGAACTTTATTGGTTCCGATATTCAAGCCTTATTACCCGTGACTAATCGTTTTATTTATTTAGAAAATGGCGATACAGCACAAATTTCTCGTTATGAGATTGCCCTATATGATGTAACAGGCGAAAGTGTTGAACGTGACATTGTTCAATCAAATGCTTCAATGGGATCGTGTGAGTTAGGTGAATATCGTCACTTTATGCACAAAGAAATCTTTGAACAACCTCAAGCCATTCAAGCGACTTTAGACGGTCGCCTTGAAGCTGATGCATTTGTTAATTGTATTTCAGGTACAACGGCCAATGGGCAAACCGCTCAACAAGTGCTTAAAGAAGTGGATGAAATTCAGATTATTGCCTGTGGCACGAGCTATCACGCTGGTCTAATCGCCCGTTATTGGATTGAATCCATGACAGATGTACCCTGTAATGTTGAAGTTGCGAGTGAATATCGTTATCGCCGTCAACCCCCGAAAAAGAATCTTTTAGTGATTACGCTATCACAATCAGGTGAAACCGCTGACACCTTAGCCGCCTTAGAAAAAGTAAAACAAACAGGCTGTTTAGCGACCTTAAGTATTTGTAATGTGCCAGAGAGTTCTTTAACGCGTGAATCTGACTTTACCTTAATGACCCTTGCAGGGGCTGAAATTGGAGTGGCTTCGACTAAAGCGTTTACGACTCAATTAGTCGCACTACAAATTTTATTAGGTTTATTGATGCAGGCGAAACAAGCCGATCAAGCCAAAATTGAACATTTGATTACAGGGCTTAAACAACTGCCTTTATTGGTTGAGCAAGTCTTAGACCGAGATACGGCCATTGAAACCATGGCAGAAGACTTTATTGATAAAAATAATGCCTTATTCCTTGGTCGTGGTGAACAATATCCTGTTGCGATGGAAGGTGCATTAAAGCTAAAAGAAATTTCTTATATTCATGCTGAAGCCTATCCCGCAGGTGAGTTAAAGCACGGGCCGTTAGCCTTGGTTGATAATGAAATGCCCATTATTACCGTTGCACCGAATACAGTTTTATTAGAAAAACTAAAATCAAACTTGGAAGAAGTACGTTCACGCGGAGGGGTACTGTATATCTTTGCAGACAAAGCCGCAAAAATTGCTAAACAAGATAATATTCATATTATTGAAATGCCTGCAATTCCTGAAAGTATTGCTGCCATTGTCTATTCCGTACCGCTACAACTCTTGTCTTATTACACTGCCGTATTTAAAGGCACGGATGTCGATAAGCCGCGTAACTTGGCGAAATCAGTCACGGTTGAGTAAGACTAGACTAGTTGCTTGAGGCTGAATCGTAGTCATACATCACTACGGTTTCGTACAGGCAAGTGGAGTGGAAACGTGTCTGTTTAATCATCATCAATAATGGTATGTATCGCTATTAATTCAATTGGGCTATATGATATATTTTCTGTTTCAAGCTGGGTCGCGACTAAGTAAAAATTCTCATTAGATTCTGCTAATTGATCCGCTATAATTTCCACCGCAATCGCAATATCGCTTTCACCCGCACGTAACGTTGCAATACCCGAAGTCGCAATATAATCTTGTCCTGCTATCGCAGAGCCATCCCGCGTTTCATAATAAATCGAAAAATCCACTTCATAGCTCGTCTCAATGCTTAATAAAAAATAGTTGAGATGATTCGTATCAGTCTCATTTGGGCGTGTAATCACTTCACCGACCTGAGAAGGTGGAATCACAACATCGGTATCTTTAGTGTTAATGAGTAAACGCTTACCATCAATAACAGTTTGTACATCACTATGATCATAACGCTCAATAGCAACATCAGGACGATGCTGAACTTGCAGCCCCTCCACTCCCAATGTTTCTATTTGAATCAAAGTATTATTGAGCTGAACAATATTCTCTTGATTATAAACTCGAATACCAATGGTATGACCATTTTTAATAATATTATCCATAATCAAGGCAGGTTCATTGTAATGTCCACCGCTAATTAATATGGATTGTGTCCATGCCCCTCCCGTTGCATCCAATACATTAGCGATAATGGAAATATCTCTTGTATCAGTGAGTTGAATAAAATCAGCATGATCGGTGGGAGTGACTTTATCGGGTAAATATGTCGTACCTTCTGCATCAAAATACCAATCTTTATAAAGTACATTTTCATAGTTAGGGTGAAATTGGGTAAAGAAATTATTCTGAATAAAGATATGACTGACATCTAAAATACTCAAACCATCACGGGTAATATTAGAAATTTTATTATTGCTGATATTGATATTTTCACTGTGTCGAATACCGACTGCATCATGATAATTTTTTATTTCTGTATTAGAAACGGTGATATTTTTTGAATAAGAGGCATTGATAGCAATCGTACTTTTTTGACTATTACCAAAATCCAATTGGTCGATAGTAATGGTGTCAGATTCAAAGATATTAATTCGTTCAAAGTTAGGTTTATTATTACTATCTTCTGCAATCAAGCTAAGCTGTTGCTTATTACGAATATTAAATGTTCCATATTCACCTGCTGAAATTTGAATAATATCCCCCGCACTGGCTGTATCAATGGCTGTGGTGAGGCTTTCATTTGTATCAACAATAATTATATTACTCATAAACTTCCTCTTAATTTAATAGCTGACTTCCTTAAGTGGCTTGCTAACTAGCTATGTCAATAGAGTTTATTTGAAATAGAATTGTTATTGAAATAAGTAATCAATATAAGCAGAATAATAAAAACTTAACTACCAATCTATATGATATTACATGCTAAAATTAATTGATCATTCGGATTAAGGAAATAGATATTCTGAAAAATCTAAAAAAAGCCGTGTTACTAAAAATAATTTCTCTCACTTTATTATTTTCTCTCTTTATTTCTATTTTTTCTAAGCTAACTGCCTGTGAATTAGAGTTAATTACGATTGGTGTCTTGAGTCATCGAGGCGATGCGATTACTCAGCAAATTTGGCGACCCACCGCTAGATATCTGGGGCAGCAATTACCGCAATATCATTTTCGGATTCAACCGTTGGATTTTAATGCGATTAACGCAGCGGTTGAACAAAAGAAAGTGGATTTTATTTTAGTTAATCCAGGTATTTATGTAAATTTAGAAGTACGCTATCGTGTCTCACGTTTAGCAACCATGAATAATCGACGCAAAGGGCAAGCCTATAATAGCTTTGGTGGGGTTATTTTTACACGCAGTGATCATCCTGATATTTATACTTTGCAAGATATTCGCGGAAAATCTTTTATGGCAGTGGATAAAACCTCTTTGGGTGGTTTTCAAATGGCATGGCGTGAGTTCAAACAAGCAGGCATTAATCCTTATCAAGACTTATCTGTATTAAAGTTTGGTGGAATTCATGATCATGTGGTGATGTCGGTGATTAACGGTGATGTCGATGCAGGTACGGTTCGGACGGATATTTTAGAACGTATGATTGAAGCAGGACGTTTAGAAGCGAGCCAATTTCGGATTTTAAATTCAAAAAATGATATCCGTTTCCCTTTTTCACATAGCACCCGACTTTATCCCGAATGGCCTTTTAGCAAATTACAACATACCCCCAATGATTTAGCCCAAGATGTTGCCGTCGCGTTATTACAAATGCCTAATAATCATAAGGCAGCATTAATCGGTAATTATGCGGGTTGGACTATTCCATTGGATTACCAATCAGTACATGCTTTATTTCAAGAACTTAAATTAGCACCCTATGAACGTAAATTTACCTTATGGGAAGCGGCGCAACAATATTGGTACTGGGTCGTTATTAGCATATTATTTTTATTAGTAATGGGCTTTATTACTATTTTAGTGACCCAAAGAAACCATCATTTAAAAGGTGAAAAGGCGACATTAGAACAGCAGCATAAGCTTATCCTTGATTCCGTTGGTGATGGAATTTATGGCGTTGATATTCATGGTAATTCAACTTTTATCAATAAGGCAATGGAAACGATTACAGGTTGGAAAGCCAAGGATATTATTGGCAAAAGCCAGCATGAAGTATTACATCATACTCACCGAGATGGTCGAACGCATCTACGCCAAAATTGCCCTGTGTACTTAACCTTTAAGGACAATCAAGCCCGTTTTATCAGTGATGATATTTTTTGGAAAAAAGATGGTTCAAGTTTTCCTGTTGAATACAGCACCACGCCAATTCGGAGCAAAAAAGGCGATACGATGGGTACAGTGGTGGTATTTCGTGATTTAAGCGCGAGAAAGCAAGCTAAAATCAAACGAGAACAACATCAAATTCAGTTAAATCATGTTGCGCGTTTAAGTACTCTAGGTGAAATAGCCTCCAGTATTGCCCACGAACTCAATCAACCATTGACCGCGATTGCAACCAATGCACGGGCTTGTGTGCGTCTATTAGAATCTGATCGTCCTAGATTGGAACGTTGTGCGGATGTGGTTGAACGGATTGCAACCCAAGCCGAGCGTGCAGGGAATATCATTGCCAATATTCGGCATTTTTCTCATAAAGAATCACCTGAACAACAGCGGAGTGAAGTACGCGTCATGATTAATATGGTTTTAGAATTACTGAAGTCAAAGATTCATCATAATGCTATCCGTATTCAGGTCGAGGTAGACCCGACTATTCACACCGTAATGGCACAAACGATTCAAATTGAACAAGTTATTCTTAACTTAGCGCGTAATGCGATTGATGCTATGAAAAGTAATACCCAATCTGAAAAAGTTCTCACTATTTGCGTCACCCCCCACCATGATAAACAGGTTGAAATTCGAGTCACAGATACAGGCAAGGGTTTAGATAAAGCATTACAACAACAGTTATTTACCCCCTTTGTGAGTACTAAAAAACAGGGCATGGGTTTAGGTTTGTCCATTAGCTACAGTATTGTAGAAAATCATGGCTCAATCTTAAAATGTGACTCTGAAGTCAGTCAGGGAGCAAGCTTTTACTTTTTATTGCAACGGGCAAGCAATTAAAGGGTCAGGTCAGCAATTAAAGGGTCAGGTCTTTCATTGTTGCGGCTTTGCTGCACAATGAAAGACCTGACCCTTTACTTCTATCTGTATTGTGAGATTTTAATGATAAACTGCGCCTTTTTGAATTAAGAGCCTTAATTTTTATAGGTTTTCTTAATAATTTTATAGGGGTAAAATTAGGTGTCAAACGATATACATCAACGACCTG
>WFRR01000164.1 GCA_015486375.1 Thiotrichaceae bacterium | reverse complement strand
GATGTACATGAAATATTTTTCCAAGTTTTTGATAAAGGACGGATGGAAGATGCCGAAGGAAGACTGATTGATTTTAGAAATACGCTTATCTTACTCACTTCCAATGTGGGGACAGAGTTAATTATGCAGCAGTGTGCAAATGTGAAGGAAATGCCTGATGCGGGGGGTTTATCCAAAGCATTGCATCAACCTTTATTAAGCGTTTTCCCTCCTGCACTGTTAGGGCGATTAGTGACGATTCCTTATTTTCCTCTAGGCGATGAAATTTTAACAACCATTATTCGCCTTAAATTAGATAAAATTGTTAAACGAGTTCAACAAAATCAAGATATTTCCCTAAGCTACAGCAAAAAGGTGGTTAAACAAATTGCCGCTCGTTGCAATGATATTGACAGTGGTGCAAGAGTGGTCGATATGATTCTAACCAATACATTATTACCTAAAATCAGTCAGAAAATTTTAGAAGCAATGTTAGTAGGAGAAGATATTTCAAACATTGATATTCAAATTAAAAAAGGCAATTTTTCTTATCAATTCACCTAGACGAGTGATCAATATAGCGAGAATATTATGTCAAGATCTCTGACCCAAGAAAATCGAGAAGCTCAAATTACTACGCCATTAGGTGAAGATATACTTGTCTTAAATAGTATGAGTATGACAGAAGAATTGGGGCGCTTATTTACTATTGATGTAGAGTTACTCAGTACTCAAGAAGATATTAATTTTGAAGACTTATTGGGGCAAAATGTTACGATTCGTTTAAATCTAGCTAACAATGCTAAACGTTATTTTAATGGTCATATTAACCATTTTTCCCAGTCAGGTAATAAAGGCGCTTATGCCGTTTATCAAGCCACAATTCGACCTTGGTTATGGTTCTTAACCCGTACCAGTGATTGCCGTATTTTTCAAGAACAGACTGTACCTGAAATTATCCAATCCGTATTTAGTGATCTGGGTTACACCGATGTAGAACAAAAACTTAGTAACTCCTATCCGACTTGGACATATTGCGTTCAATATCGAGAAACAGATTTTAATTTTGTCAGTCGTTTAATGGAACAAGAGGGTATTTATTACTACTTTAAACACGAAAATAATAAACATATTTTAGTTCTATCCGATGGTTATAGTTCACATGAACCTTTGAGTCATGGCGACCAAATCCCCTTTTATCAACCCGATGGAAGTGCGGTAAGAGAAGAAGAGCATTGTTCTAATTGGCATATTGGTAAACAAATACAACCAGGTAAATATGTACTGAATGATTTTGACTTTAAGCGACCTAAAGCCAACTTAGAAGTCAATACTGCTATTCCCCGCGAACATCAAGTTTCAGATTATGAAATTTATGATTATCCTGGTGAGTATGATAAAACCGATAAAGGTGATAATTATGTCCAAAGTCGTATTGAAGAATTGCATACCCAATTTGAACAAGCGCAAGGACAAAGTAATGTGCGTCGTTTTAAAACAGGTGACTTATTTAGCCTCAATAATTATTCACGCGAAGACCAAAATCGTGAATATCTAATTGTCTCTGTTAGCCATAGTATTCAATCAGATAGCTTTGATTCTAGAGGTAGTGGTAGTAGCAGTATGTTATATAACAACCATTTTTCCTGTATTGAAAGTCAGACACCTTTTCGCCCTGCACGTATCACTCCTAAACCCATTGTACAAGGTACACAAACTGCGATAGTGGTTGGACCATCAGGTGAAGAAATATATACCAATGAACATGCACAGGTAAAACTACAATTTCACTGGGATCGCTACGGTACATTTGATGAAAATTCCTCTTGTTGGATTCGAGTCTCACAGCTTTGGGCAGGCAAAAATTGGGGTGGTATTCATATTCCCCGTATGGGACAAGAGGTGATTGTTGATTTTTTAGAAGGTGATCCTGATTGCCCTATTGTAGTTGGACGGGTTTACAACGGTGAACAAGTACCGCCTTATGGTTTGCCAACGAATAAAACCCAAAGTGGTATTAAAAGTCGATCTTCAAAAGGCGGAAGCCCTGCGAATTTTAATGAAATTCGTATGGAGGATAAAAAAGGTAAAGAACAAGTTTATATTCATGCTGAAAAAAACCAAGATAATATTGTTGAGAATGATGAAACCACCTTTGTTGGGCATGATAGAACTGAAATCATTGGAAATGATGAAACAATTACCATCAAGGGTGATAGAACAGAAATTGTAGGGGCAGGTAAAGAGGGTGGTGATGAGAAAATTACCATTAAAGGAGATAGAACTGAACTGGTTGAGCATGATGAAAAGATCACCATCAATGGTGATAGGGTAGAAACGGTAGGAGCAGGAGAAGGAGGAGACGAGAAAGTAACTATTACGGGTAACAAATCAGAGTTTGTTGGAACAGGCGGAAAAGGCGATAGAATAAGGTTTGTTAAAAATAATGAAACGATTGATGTTGGCAACAAATTATCTATTACTGCGGGTGATGAGATAAGTTTATCTGTTGGAAAAAGCCTGCTAGTAATGAAAAAAGATGGAACGATTACATTGTCTGGAACTGATATTAGTATTACTGCCACTAAGAAAACTGAGATGGGTGTTGGATCACAGAATACAACACATGATACCAAGCAAATAGAATCAACAGGTGCTCAAATCACTTCCGCAGCAATAGGCACTCATAATATTACGGGTGCTTTAATAAAGATTAACTAAGCGAGAATATTACCAATGCAAAAGTTAATTGAGAAGGTACAAATCAAAACGGAAGCATTTATTGAGCAAAGAAAAAATCTAATTATGGTTTTGTCTTGTGCTGATAATGAAGCCGCTATGGTTATGAAAATTGTTAATGACATAGAGCAAACCAGTGCTTCTGATGTTTTTTTCTTCTTTGCAGATGATTTTATTAATCAGGAATCTTATGTTAGAGGAGTAATCGATAAACTGTACTTGCAACAAGAGCTGGCGAATCAAGAAGCAGAAAAAGAAAAATTAGACCTACTGGCACAGCCTCCTGATGATTTAAAAAACAATCAATTTTCTCCTTTGCAACGTCTTGGTAAGGCAATGATGTATACACGTTCTCTTATTCCAGATATAGGTGCACATAATGTCATATGGATTTTATACCCACAAAATATTCAGAATAGAAAACGATGGCATAAATTGATTGAATCATTTACGCCTACAAATGGCATCCGAGATGGTATGCAAGGATTAAGAATTATATTTAGAGATAACCCAGATACGCTTAAATTTTCTCCAAGTATGCAAAGATTACCTCGGATACAGTTTGATGATATTGATATGGGACCATCTGCAATTAATGATGCCTTAGAAGAAACGATTCATGATGAATCTATCGCTGATGACCAAAGATTCGGAGCCATGCTCCAAAAAGCTATGATTGATACAGCACATGGTAGGCTTGATCAAGCTTATGATGCCTTTAAGTATATGCTTGGTCATTACCAACAAACTAAAAACTATGCTGTTCAGTCTGTAATTATTAACTCAGTTGGTAATATTTATAGAAGACAGAATGAATTAGACAAAGCTCAGCATGTTTTTGAGTCGGCAGTTGAACCTTCTGTTCAATCAGGTTCAGCAACCGTTTTACACAATACAGCACTTAATCTTGCAGAAAATGAATTTAATAGAAGAAATTACCTAAAAGCAGAAGAATATTATGGGCAAGTTGATCAACTTGCTACAAAAATGGTTTATGCAGATGGCAAAATTTACGCGCTCAATCAGCAAGCAGAATGTGGAATTCAAACAGATAATTGGGATAAAGCGATTGTATACTGGGAACAAGTTGTACTCTTTAGTCGAGAAGGAGAGTACCTTACAGATCTAGAAATTGCATTAAGTCGGCTTGTCAGTGCAAATGATCATTTAGAAACAAAAGTCTATAAAGCGCATCAAAAAGAACTTCAACAGTTACAGGAAGGTGCATAGATATGGCCTTACCTAAACCTCCAACATCATTTCCTACAAAGCGTCCGACGAATGCTTTACATGATATTTCCAATGGTATTTCAACAGTTGTTGGCGCTCCCGCAATGGTTATTGATAAATTCAATGCAGGTTTTGCATCAGCAACAAATAGTATAGCCGCAGTTTTTCCATCAATGCCAGCAGCTACATTAGGTGCTCTGACATTGGGTGCGCCACATGCTCATATTGCACATCCTCCTAGTGGTCCACCTCCAATCCCCCCCACACCGTTACCTCCAATGGGACCGATTACCGCCGGTGTTTGTATTCAAGTTTTAATTAATGGTATGCCTGCTGCAAGGGCAGGCGATATTATTATGAATCCAACCTGTTGTGGTATTTTACCATTAGGAGAAATTAAGACTGGTTCATCGAATGTGTTTATTGGTGGTGCAAGAGCGGCTAGGCAAATGATGGATATCACCATGCATTGTCCTGTCGTCAATAGTGCTGCAAGCCGTGGTTCCGCCATGGCACAAAAAGCCAAAAAAGCAGCGGAACAAGTCTCTAAGTTATCAAAAGCAATGGCAATGATTGGGAAAGTTGCAACAGGAGCTGGGTATGTAGCACAAGGTGCATCAATAGCAGGAGATATTGTTGAATCAGTTCAAGCCGATAATTCTGCAATGTCAGCCGCACTTGCACAGAATGCCGCAATGATGGCAGCACAAATGGCAGCAGATGCTGTCGCTATGGCATTAGCAGCTGCAATGGGCAAAGATCCAGCTGTACCACCTGGTACTCCTGGTACCATTATTGCCCCAGGTGCAACCAATGTAATCATTGGTGGTTTTCCAATGATACCAAGCATGGCATTAGCAAAAGGCTTAGTGAAGATTGTGAAAGGTCTTAGAAAACGAAAAAATAAAAAGCCGAAATCTGATGCAACAAATAATAATTCTTGTGGATGTAAGTAATGAGAAAAAAGTCAATTAAAACAAAAAAATCTCGCCCATCCCAAGGCAATGTCTCAGTTGGTCATCCTGTAAACGTAGCAACAGGAACTTTGTATCACGAGTTTGAAGATTGTGAGCTATCAGGGCGTATTCCTCTTTTCTTTCCAAGGCGTTATAGCACAGCCTTATTAGAAAAAGATGCAGGTATATTGGGTGTTGGCTGGCATTGTTCTTTTGAACTGAAAATAATGCGAGACCTTGATGGTTATGTATTAACAGATCCCAGTGGCGAATCTGAAATAACCTTTAATATTACCAACAAGAGATTAAGAAAAGGTGAAATTGCTCGAAATGATGGAGCGTTCTATGAGCTTCAGTTAATAAAAAATGAACTTTGCGTAACACACTGGAATGTGGAAACGGGTGATATTCAACGCAACTTTTTTTTATTGCCTCAAGATGATGATTGGACTCCCATTCTTCGCCGAGAAGATATAGAAGGCAATACCTTATCGTTTGCTTACAATAATAAAAAACAATTACAGACAATTACTCAAGAAAGGGAGCAAAGAAGTTTAAAGCTTGAATACAATGAGATTGGCTTAATAGCAAACGTTTTTCGTAGTTCCGTTGCTCTAAAAGATGAAGAACAAGAAAAGCAGGCATTTTTACAATATACCTATAATAAAGAAGGACTTCTAACGAAGTTTACAGATCCTCTCGGTGAATCTAGTTATTATAGATATGATGATAACCATCAAATGATTAATGAGCGTACCCTTGCAGGTATGATCTACACATTTAGGTTTGATGGGGAAGGACGTTGTGACTATCTAAGTGGAGAGAATGATTTTGACTTACATAAACTCAATTATAATAAGCTAAACCGTGTTACTGAAGTTACCAATAGTCAAGGGCATATGTCTGCCTATCATTGGAATGAATATAATCAGGTTGAAAAGGTCATCTCTCCTTCAGGCCTAAGCAGCACAACAGTCTATGATGACGATGATCGAATTATTGCTGAAATTACCCATAGCGGTTCAACCACAGAATACGCATATGATGAAAAGGGTAATCGTAGCAGTATCACCTCACCCGATGGTGCTGTTGTTCAATATAAATATAATTCACAGCATCAAGTCACTCATATTATCGACCCACTGGGTAACGAATGGAAACGTGAATATGATGATAACGGACGATTATCAACGCTAAGCAACCCTCTTCAAGCCACTCAAACCTTTATTTATAAAAAGAATGGAGACCTGACCCAACATAAAGACAGTGCGGGTAATAGCCGAGAATTCCAATGGGATGCTTATGGTAACCTAAAAAATGCCAGTGATTGGATAAGCAACCAATCATCATACCAATGGGATACTTTCGGTAATTTAACCCAATATTCCGATGCTGAAAAACACACGACAACGATGTTACGAGATCGCTTAGGGAATTTACTTGAATTAACCCTGCCAGATGGCAATAAACGTCGCTATGAATGGGATGTATACGATAACCTAAAAAGCTATGTAGACGAAAATAAGGTAACAACCCGTTGGTCTTACTGTAACTGCGGCAATATTGAAGAAGAGTTTAAGCCCGATGGTCATAAGATTGTCTATGGTTGGGATGCTGTACCTGGTCAATTAGCCCACCTAACCAATGAGAAAGGTGAGTTGTATCATTTTGACTATGATGAAGATGCCAACCTCGTTAAGGAAACAGACTTTACGGGTGCAATAACCCAATATGAATACAATAATGATGGGCAAATCAATGCTGTAATAAAACCCTCTGGGCATATTGCACGTTACAAATATGATGAAGCTGGACGTATCATGAGGGTTATGCATGATGATGGCACTATCATTAACTATGAATACGATCTTCGTGGACTATTAGTCAAAGCAGACAATAAAGATTGTCCCGTAAGCTTTGAATATGATGAACTTGGGCGGCTGATACGTGAAACCCAAGGTGAACACAACATAGAGCATAAATACGATGCACTTAATAATCGAATCTTACGTAAAAGCTCATTAGGGGATACTACAGAATTTAGCTGGAATCCAAATGGACAGATAGTCAGTGTACAAACTGAAGGCTTTGATGCGGTCAATTTTGAATATGACACACGCGGTTATGAATCAAAGCGTATGTTGAGTTCAGAAATAGTGTTTAAACAGCAAGTTGATCAACGTGGTCGCCTTATAAAGCAAACACTGAATACCAGAAATAGTAGTAATGACCAGATACAACGCAACTATGAATATGATGCCGCCAGTAATTTGCTCAGTAAACAAGATTTACTCTGGGGTACGACTAAATATACCAATGATATTTTAGAAAGAATAGAGTCCACACTCCATCCTGACCAAATGCTCGAATGTTTCAACTTTGATGCCAATAGCAATATAGTCAATCACCAAACACTAGAAGTAAAACCCAATACATCAATCCAGCAAGATAAAAATACTCAAAGTGATTGGAAATATAAAAAAGGCAATCAACTGATCGAGCGAGATGGTGTGCATTATGACTACGATGCTGATAGGCAGTTAATTAGCAAGGAAGATAAAGAAGGAAAAACACTATATGACTGGAATCGATTAGGACAATTAATATCAATACAAAATCACGATGGAAGTGAGTGGTTTTATAAATATGATACCTTAAGCCGACGTGTAGAAAAACGTGGTCTAAATACGCATATAGAGTACGTCTGGGATGGTGATGTTATTCTCTATGAAATTAACCATGCTAAAAATAAAAAGGATGTTTATATACATAGTTGGGAGTATCATCCACATGATTTTTCTCCGTTATATAAGTTAGAAAATTGTAAAAAACAGTACTTTAGTATTAATGATCAAATTGGTACGCCATTGGAGCTGGTTGATAGTAAGGGGAAGATTGCTTGGAGTGGGCGGT
>WFRR01000163.1 GCA_015486375.1 Thiotrichaceae bacterium | reverse complement strand
GTTCATCCCGACGCTGTTGCTTAATCAATGCATCAATTTCAGCTTGTTCGGCTTCTGTATAAGGATAGGGGTTATCAGGATTGTATTTTGTGGCATTTTCATCCATCGGTTGTGAGATCGGTGAATAGCCCCATTGAATAGCAGGATCATCCGCATACGGATGTCCCTCGGGCTTAAAACGATCATTACGAGCTTTGGCTTTCGCTTTGACCTCTGCGGGGTGGACCGGGGCTTCAGGTAGATTCAGCGCACCCTCAAGGGCAGATTTAGCCAAGTAGATAAACAAACCTGATGGACTCTTTTTAATCTTGCCATTGATTTGCATATCTTTAAACACATACAGCACTTCCTTTTGTTGTTGTGGATGCAGTCGCTGTAGGTGTTGGCTTAGATTGGGAATATACAGTTTTAGACTATCTGGAAATTCAATTGCAATGGGATATGTTTCAGTCTTCGATGATTCATCAATATTAATATGAGGCTTATTACGATTAGCATTGGAATCACTGTTTTGGTGATTCAATGATTGATCTGCCTGATTGGGATTCTCGGCTCGCTTTACCGTCTTTAAAATAGGTTGATCCGCCCGTTTCTGGTTTTCAGTCCGTTTTTCGGCTGTTCTCTGTGAGGGGGTTGAGGCGGCTGTTTGAGGCTTCGGTTTTGCACTCTCTTGAAGGCTTTTTTCTATTTGATGATAGTCACCCCCACAAACGACCCCCATACAGCTATCAGCAGTTAAGTTATGTTGATAGTGACTCGGTTGAAAAATAGCGGCGTTTTTTGGGCGGTTGTTTGCTGGTGTGGGGTTTTGGCTAAGTGATTGTTTATTCAAGTTTATTATTGGTTTCAACGTGTCTTTAAGATCATTTAAACTGGTCTTAAAGGTTTCACCAAGGGATCGAATGGTTTGATTTAAATCTTGATCAACACGACTGACCCCACCATCGCCGTTAGCCATCGCGCCTGCACCGGCCATTGCCACTTGGGGATGGCTCGCGCGGGTAAAGAGCTGTAAGAGCTGTGGTAAGTAAGATAATAAATTGTTTAGATCAAGGTCTGTATGTGACTGATTCCCAGAAATCGGATCTGTTTTCTGGGGATTGTTTCCGTTTTTCGGAAGAAAGGGCGTAAAAAAGGGCGGCTTTTTACCGGCTTTAGCCTCCTCGGGGTGTTTTTCTTCAAAGGCTTTTTGATGGGCATCGAGGTACTTTTGTCCAATGCTATAGTCCCATTCAAATTTATCGTGGGGAATACGGAAAAAGATATTGGTGTCCATGACTTCATGGATGGCAAGGCGAACACGATCTAAGCGAACTCCGCTAATACGAGCAATGCGTTTATCTGTGAGGGGGTCGGTGGGTTTACCAAAACCAATGGTTTGATGTAATAAGGTATTGATGACTTTTTGTGCGTTTTTGCCCAGATCAGCGTCAATCGCATCTTTGATTAAATCGCGGAATACGCTCATTGGGAATACTCCTTGTGATGGGGAGTTTGTGGGGTCAATTTTTGCAAGCAGTTGAGCTTGACTTTTTTACGATAGCTCGGGGCTATGATAGACTTTTTTACAGTCATAACATCCTCCTTTGAAGGGTGTTTGGTTAGCTTTGTTTAAGCGGTTGGTGCCAATTAAACAAAGTGAAATGTCGTAGCGTTTAAATTGCAAGGAAGCCAATTTAGGCGTTGCGGGATATTATTGCATAGACCCGCGTAAAAGCCCTAGTGATTTTTTTCTCTCCTTCCTCAAGCAAGCATTTTATAAAATCCAGCCATAAAAAAACGGGACATTAATCATTACAATCAATGCCCCGTTTTGATCACCGAACCTCAATCTTACTTAATCGTAAAATTGAGGCTCAGTGTCAGTCATACAGTTTAAATCTCTGTATGGCTTATGCTGCCCACTGTGTGTAAGCATCGGCATCATCTTCTTTAGCCGCTTCATAGCCAGCTTCATAAGCGTCTGTAATCCGTTGCTCTTCACGCTCAGGGTTACATAAGTAACCACACTGCCAACCGAGAACAAATTCTAGTTGAGTGTTTGCAGCTTCCATTTTTACAGTTGTGTCATAATATTTACGATTCATAGGAGTCTCCCCTTCAAAGAAGTTAATCTAAAATTTTTGTACGATTATAGCTAACCTTGGTTTATCTAGGCTGGACACAATCGCTAATATACTTAAGCGTCTAACTCAGTTTACTTAGCCGCTTCTAATTTTTCCAGTGCTTTACCACTATCTAATACTGCTCGCACCGCATCCGCTGCGGCTTGCATAGTGTCAAAACGTTTTAGGTGACTGAGGCAGATTGCCGTGGAGTAAACCAAGGAATCATACATTGTGCCTTTTTCGCCCCCTAAGGCTGCCGTGCCTAAATCCGCAGCAACTTGCGACATTGCACCAATATCAATTTTGGTGGCAATATTATCTGCTGCGCTGACAGTAGGCAAATCTTTAGGTAATGGAACAGCCCGCGTTGAGGCACTAATCCCAATATCCTTAGGGGCTAAATCCCGTTGTTGCTGTGCTTCATCACCGTAGTAATAGAACAAACGTCCTGATTGTTGCAATGACGGAATAATACCGCCTTCAACGCCGCGTACAAACATAGCTGAGTCAAAACCTGTTTGCTTTGCCAATGCTGCATAAATCGGTGGATAAGCTTTATGCACATATCCCCCCATTAAATGCGTTTTCTTGGCACGAATGGGACCAAGCATGGTTTCTACGGTGGTCAGTACCTGTCGTTTAATCATGCGTTGACGTAATGGAATTAAATCATGCAGTTTAGGAATAAACGCGCTTTG
Organism: Thiotrichaceae bacterium; assembly: GCA_015486375.1. GTDB lineage: Bacteria > Pseudomonadota > Gammaproteobacteria > Thiotrichales > Thiotrichaceae > S015-18. The sequence continues at coordinate 4,954 of WFRR01000163.1, read as the reverse complement.
ATCAATATAAGCCCAACCAATCGCTTCAATCTGCTGTGCCGCTTGTTGAGGGGTTAAATCAACTCGCACCCCTGCCGCTTTTAATACTTTATGATGAGTTGCACCGTATTTAGGCCCGACTTCATTTAAACCATGCGAAACGGCATTAACATCCATTGCTGCTAATACGATAGGAATAAATGGTGAAGCGGGAACGCCGCGTGTATAACCATCATAAGGATCACAAATATCAACAATTTCATCAACATCTGCCGTGACAATATCCGCTGCTTCAATCAATGCTTGTAAAATACCACAGTTTTCTTCATTGGTTTCACGCTTCATACGCAGTGCAATAAAGTAAATCGCGGTTTGTACAGGATCAGCTTCACCCGCTAAAATAACCCGCATGGATTCATAAGCTTCATCAAAGCTTAAATCTTTACTGTATTCAGGACCGGTAGCAACCTTCTGGATGCACTGGCGCATAATGTTGTTTTGCATAGCTTTCATTATCATTCTTCATTATCATACCCGTATATTAGTATATCAAAATATCCCGATAGAGATAAAATCACTGAACCACTATAAGGAATAAACTATGTCAACCGCATCAAATGATGATAATTATGAAATGGATTACCGAAGTGCAATGGCGGCTTTTGAAGCTAAACACTTTGCTCAAGCAGCTCGGCTGTTATCCCCTTTTGCCCATGATGGCGACGCAAATGCACAACATTTACTCGCGATTATCTTTCAAAATGGCTTAGGTATGGTGCGTAATGATGTCAATGCGCTTAAATGGATGCAAGCTTCTGCCGATCAAGGTTATAGCATTGCTGAGCATGGCTTAGGCTTTATGTATTTGGAAGGCGAATGTGTCGAAAAGAATGGTGAAAAAGCAGCTGAATGGTTTCAAAAAGCGGCGAACCAAGGTTTACAAGGCTCATTAACCACCTTAGCGATGATGTATGAGCAAGGTAATGGGGTTAAACAAGACTCTGAAAAAGCGAAAGAATTGTATAAAAAAGCAGGCTTTGATGATCTTGCCTAAGAGGGTTATAAAATGAATGACAATAAATTACATACCATTGTGAATGGCAATGTCATGTTGGAATATGATCGGGGTAAACCTGTTCCTGGTCATCAACGCCAATATTTGGACAATATGGATCAGCGTATGGATACGGGGATTAATTTAGACAATAGTGCTATTGATCAACCTAACCCCATGCAAAAAGCCCAATTTGTCGCCAATTCCTTAGTCAATGCCTTATTTCAAGAAAATGATTCCTTAGCAATCGCAATGTGTACTTATTTAGCCAAGCGTATTCCTGACCTAAAGCAAATTAAAGCCGTCGGTGAGCCTGATAAAGATATTTCAGTCGAGCTGGTTTTTGATCGTGATTATGAAACGGCACAGTTGGAACAACCGATTGAGTTTTTTAAGGATAAGCTCAATTAATTAAGTCTTTATTCAGCTATATGTCGCAAAATTTCTGAATTCAGTTTAATTTATGCACAAGTATTTTTTATATTATTCATAAATAAGTGTAAATTTTACCCTAAATTCAGTTTAAATTCAGTCAACCTGATTAGAATGAAAGCCAACAAGAAACATAAAAAACCCAATCTAAATAAACACATATAAGGGTTAGTTAAAGTAAACTATTAATAATAATAACGAAAATGTATTCTTAGGAATACGGGCTTCTGATTTTTTGGGGCATTTAGGGCAAACGGATTAACATTGAGTTCAGGTCTTTAGGGTTGACCATACGATAGAAGTATCGTGACTTTGATGTAATTATAAAAATAAATGACCGTTTATAGCGTTACTGCACGATCAAGTAAAATAAACATAAAAATACTTGATCGTGCCGAATTTCTTTTTGAAATGTCACTATTTGCACAACTCCATTCCAAATCAATGATTCACATAATTATTTTTAAATTTCTTAAGAAAATATAGCTAAACCAGACAACAATTAAGTATAAGTGATTGTTTAATATTGATTTTTATTAAATTTAAGGGAATTTAATAAAAGATACTTGCACAAATTAAATGTTTCTATATAATACGCTCTTCAACTTCGCCGCAATAGCTCAGTTGGTAGAGCAACTGACTTGTAATCAGTAGGTCCCGAGTTCGACTCTTGGTTGCGGCACCAGTATTTTAAAGGGTTTACAGCATATTTATGTTGTGAACCCTTTTTCATTTCACCGCTTTAATCTTTTTTAGTCAGGTTTTTAGTCAGTGTATTATGACCGCTAGAAACTCCCCTTATTTTTATGCAGAATCAAGCTTGCTTCGCAGATGCTTATCAGCAGGATTTTTCGCCAAAGGGCAGAGGGGTGGGCTTTTCGCTACGCTACTCTTCCACCCCTGCTTACTAGGCTAAAAGAGCTAATAGAGTCGTATTGAGATGAGCTGGATCGCTCCCGATGGTCGCTTGCAACGATTGGAGTAACAATGCTTCCCTACGGTGGTATGTTTGCTTACGATCTGAGTAACTTTATTGATAGACTATTCTTTCTTTGACAGTAAAAAATCAACGCTTGTAGAGCAAACATACCAGCATTGACGAAGCAATTTTAAGTCAAAAATCAAACGTTGTTTACTAATAAATATTTAGCCTTACCGTTACTGTAATGGGGGTTCTCAATAATAAACTTTTCCTTTAGCATTTTATCTTTGATTTTATCCACTAAATAGCTTGTTTCTGGAATTGAAATAGATGTATTTTTCAGTGCAGAATTAGCCTTAATATAACGGTGAGCAAGCTTACGCATATTGGTTATACTCAAGCGTATTTTACCGTCCCCTATTTTCTGTTTGATATGCTTATATACTGCATCAAAATCTATCTTTTGAATCTGTTTATGCTTTTCTTTAGGTTCTAACTTTACCCCTGCCGACAGGCTCTTATTAACCTTGTCGGCAGGGGTAGGGGTTGACGGCTTTTTCGTACCCAGTGGTGCATCAGAATGACGGATAGGTGCAAAGGTAGCAGCAGATGTATACCCTGTATTCAGGGTTGTTTTAGGTACTGAAAGGGGATTAGCTTTGTTATCTTGCTTACCCTGTATATCCAATTCATTATGGAGATCAATATCAGATGATTTGTCTTTAAACTTCTTGGCTTTCTTTAGGCTTACCAATTTCTGATCTTGCAATATTTCTTTGTTCCCCATTTCACTTAATGCTGTTTTTAGTATCCCGACCCGTGAACCCACAAAATGAAAACCTGCTTCAAAGGCGACAATGAGTATCAAGCTCAGAAACATCATGGAGGATAGAAAACTTGCACCAAGCATGGATGCGGTTAACTTGACTAATTCACTATGATTATTGGTATTGTATTCCAATGCTTTCGCCTGTTGGATGAGTGCAAAGCGGCTGGATTCATTACTACGAGTCGTGGTGCTAGCACTGGATTTATAACTGTCAATTTTAGCTTGAGCTTGTAAAATTAAGCGATTTTCATAATCTTCACAACGTTTAACCCGTTTTTCGCCCTTGGAATCGTGGCGTTCACAACGTTGTAACTCAAATTCATGTTGTGCCTTTTCAGCCATTGCGGTGGCAATTTGATTGGAATAACGGGAGGTTGTATCGATTCCCCCTTGTATTTCTCCAATGACCGCTTTAAATACCGCTGAATTTTGGGAGGCTTCTTTCATCTTCATGCCTTCCTTTTCAATCGGTGAACCAATTTCAGAAATAATGACAAAGGTTAAAACCAATGTGGTGACAATCAAACCTGCTTTGGAATGCGTGGGTGAACTGTACAAAACCTTTTGCACAAAGGTAATACTGACAGCAATCACTAAACCAATAAAAGCCCCAGACCATTGAATAAAACCCCAGTTAGGAATATTGACCAGTTCAGATCCTGAAAAATAGGTAATCGCATAATTTGCCGTTAGCAATAAACCGCCTGTAAAACAGAGCCAAACGACTTTTTCTGCCGCTCGTAATTCAGCCATTAAGGAAAGCTGATTTCGTTGCTTTAATTTATCAATTTCAGCTTCAACCTCCGATTTTTTAGATAATTGAACAATGGCAAATGCCAGAATAATCAGTAGTAGTGCCGATAAAATATAAACAGCCATAATAATTCTCCTAAGCCAATAGACCAGAAACGAATAAACCAATCCCAACCAAAATGGATAAGAGGTGATTATGTTTCTGCATGGATAATTTTAAGATTTGAATCAGTGCCAGTGACACGACCACAATCGGAAAGGATTGGAACTGGTAGCCCATACTGATGCGACTATCCAGTAGTCCATAATAAACAATAATGACTGCCCACCAGCCATAAGCGAAGAGGAGTAATAGCCAAGGCATAATGGCTGCCAGTGTGTCGAGTGTGTCGCGATTATTTGAGGGGTAAAACGTGAATTTTTGCATAATATCTAATCTCACTTACGTTTAGATTTGCATAAAATGATCAATTAATTAGCATAATATCGATATTTCAACGGATTTTAGACGGAATAATCCGTTGAAATAATGTAGATCATTGGGTGATTTAGGAATATTTTGGAAAATATTTCTAATTATAAGAATTTAAAAAATTGCTTAATTTTTAATCTCCTCTATTTCCGTAACGTTATTTCCCACTAGTCCAAGGGACGGAGCAGCGGAAATTGTGTCAGTCGCGATTACAGTAAAGGGTACAATGCCGCCTAATTTTTCATATAATAAGCATAGCTTCTTCTTTGCAATAGCTTTTTTAAGCAATGCCTGAATTTGTTCTAGATAATCAGGACTCTGGCGATATTGGAAGGGTAAACCTCGAATCAGTCGTTTTTCCAACTTGTCTAAATCCACTAAGAACCATTCTTTAAAACGGGTACGAATCACTTCGAGCCCTGATAAACCCTCAATTTTTAAGCCAAACATACGTTCTATAACTTCCTTGTATTTATTGTATTTCGGCTGTCCTTTTTCATCTTCAACTATTTG
>WFRR01000162.1 GCA_015486375.1 Thiotrichaceae bacterium | reverse complement strand
TTCTTGTCGTGTGGATGACCACAGCATTTCTAGATAACGAAAGGGAAATAAATAAGGGCTGTTACGCTTTGCCTTTTTCTTATAAACGATGCCATGTAGCCGTCCTTCCGTTGCTGAAAAAACGCTTATAAGCAGACTATTTTCTCGGTAAGCATCAATTTTAAGGATATAAGCAACAATTTTTTGTTTTTGTAGCATAACTACTGAAGCAGTTAAAGCTTAAACAAACGATGATAATTTTCAGTTGTAAACTCAGCAATGTGTTCGTAGCTACATTGACGCAATTCTGCCATTTTTTCAGCCGTATGAGGTAGATAAGCAGGATGGTTTAATCGACCCCGTTTCGGTGTAGGTGCAAGCCACGGTGAATCTGTTTCAATTAAAATTCTATCTTGAGGCACTTTCTTAGCCACTTCTTGCAAAGTCTTCGCACTTTTAAACGTGACAATTCCCGAGAATGAAATATAAAAACCCAAATCTAAGGCTTGTTTAGCGGTTTCCCAATCTTCAGCAAAACAATGCATTACACCGCCGACTTGCTCAGCATGTTCTTCACGTAGAATTTTGATCGTATCGTGTTTGGCACTGCGAGTATGAATAATGAGCGGTTTTTGTGTTTGTTTGGCAGCTTCAATATGTTGTCGAAAACGATCTTGCTGCCATGTCATATCGTCATCATCAATACGAAAATAATCTAAACCTGTTTCACCAATGGCGATTACACGCTCACTTTGTGCCAATTTAATCAAATCATCTGCACTGGGCTCTGCCACGGCATCACCTTGAGAGGTGGGATGTACTCCGACAGAACAGTGAATATTTTTATAGGATTGGGCAATCTGATGCACATCATCAAAATGTTCTAAGTCAATACAGACACATAAATAATGACTCACGCCTGCATTTTCGGCTTGATTGAGTAAAACAGATAATTGATTATCAAAGGTACTTAGATCAATTTTATCAAGGTGGCAATGGGAATCAGTCAGCATATTGAGTCTTTATATTTAAGTTGAATAATGGAAGAGTAGGGTAAAACCTATTAAGTTCGTAAGATCATTTCGGCTTCTGTCTGCATTTTACGACGTGATAATAAAAGTTTCCAACGTGATCCACCTGCCTGTCGCCATAATAAGGCAGCACGAATACCTGCTAGTAATAAGGCACGGATTTTAGCTGCATTTTCAGGATTAGAAAGATTGTCTTGATCACCTTTAACCATAAGTTTAGGCCCAACTTTACTGACGGTTTCCGCATAAATATCAGCAAGTTTAGCAATAATCGTTCCATGGATTGTACTATCAAAAAATTCTGATTGTTTTTGTACTTCACCAATCCCATCTAATACTTGTTGATAACGTTCTGCTTGAGAGGCGAGTTTCTTTTCTAAATAGAGTAAATTAATCACATAACGAGTGGCTTCAAGGTCTTTAGATTTACCATCAGGCTCTCGGCTTCCTGCACCAAGTTGGTACATTAAAATTCTTAGACCTTTTTTCAATTGGTCTAAATCACCATAAATTTCATCGATATTAGCACTATTTTTGGTGATGATACTGTGAATACAGGTTTCAAATAAATCATGATTGACCTGTCCCTGTTTGGCAATTTGCATAACCCCTTCCACACATTGGAATAGAGCTGCTAAGGCAATGGTACGGTTTCTATCATTAGATTTCATGATTAATTAAGATAGGCAACTAAAATAAAGAGCGCATTTTAGCGCAATCTTTATTAAATCACATCTTGTATTCAGCGCTGAAAGCGGTTTATTAACGAACCCTCTATATGCAACTCTACAAGAAGTGATTGACTCGCTAAATTATTTAGTATTTTCAACCATATTGATCATAATGGCTTCAACCTCATTAGCAATTTCTAGTAATGCAAGATCATCCGATAAATCAGCTAGCATTTGTGCGGGTTTAATCAAACCTATTTTGGTTACGCCATTCTCAGTGAATACAGAGATTCGACAAGGTAATGCCATATTTAAGTTCATATCAATCGCTAATACTTTAGCAGCTTGAACAGGGTTGCAGACTTCAAATACCTTACATTCTTCGCTAAAATCAATACCTTTTCCACGTAATGTTTCGCCAATATTATGAACGTGTAGTACACCAAATTTTAGCTTTTTGACTTCAGAATCAAGATCTAAGGCAGCTTGTTCAAAAGATTTTTTAGTTGTAGATATATAGTACATTAAGGTTTCTCAATAATTAAAGTGATTGGACAGATTGATATTAGGCGCAGCGATTATTAGCTAACTGTTCCATTTGCATACCTAAGCGAGATAACAGTTGCTGATCATGATTTTCATTGGGATTATCTGTTGTTAACAAACGTTCGCCATAAAACATCGAATTTGCACCTGCGAAAAAGCACAGTGCTTGCATTTCATCATTCATTTCGGTTCGACCTGCGGATAGACGCACATAAGCATGGGGCATCATAATTCGAGCAACGGCAATCATACGAATAAAATCAAAGGAATCTAAGCTTTCTGTATTTTGTAACGGTGTCCCTTCAATAGGAACTAAATCATTGATTGGCACAGATTCTGGGTGTTGAGGCAGATTTGCCAATTGTTGCAATAAGCGGGCGCGATCGCGTTCTGTTTCACCCATGCCTAAAATACCACCTGAACAAACATTAATACCTGCATTACGCACCGATTCTAAGGTATCGAGTCGATCTTGGTAAGTACGGGTTGTAATCACTTCACCATAAAATTCAGGTGAGGTATCAAGGTTATGATTGTAATAGTCTAAGCCTGCTACTTTAAGAGCTTGGCTTTGTTTCTCCGTTAACATGCCTAACGTCACGCAGGTTTCCATGCCTAATTTTCTCACGGCTTGAATCATTTCAATAACACGATCCAGACTTTTATCGGTAGGGTTTCGCCATGCTGCACCCATACAAAAACGGGTTGCGCCTGTACTTCTTGCTGCCTTGGCGGAGTTAATCACTTCGTCTAATGGCAGCAGACGTTCGGGTTCAGTCGAGGTATTATTTCTAGCACTTTGTGAACAATAGCCACAATCTTCAGGGCAAGCCCCTGTTTTAATACTTAATAAGGTACTGACTTGAATTTCATTCGGATTAAAGACTTCTCGATGAATTTGATGTGCTTGATATAATAGGTCATTAAAGGGTCGCTCTAATAATGCTTGTACTTCCTCTAACTTCCAGTTATTGCGTAGTGTTATCACTTTTTTACCTCAATATCTTGCCAATTTTCACGGTTAATTTTGTAGAGTTCACGAATCGAAAGGGGCAATAAAATTAATGCACAGATACCCCAGAGCAGCCACCAATAATCAACAAAAAAACTGCCAGGTGCAAAGGTGAGAATCGGAACAAGAAGACCTGCTAAACCATAATAGTGGTAAGCAGCCATTTGTGTATAATAACCGACTCTAGGGTTAGGAAAATGCCTAAACATCGCATAAACCATAATCGAGATACCAAACCATAAAACGAATATGGGGAATGGAATTAATATGGCTAAAATATTGCCATAAATGAAATATTTAGCGGTTTTTTTTGCTTCAGCAGCACGAATCAGCCGTGTTTTTTCTGTACTCATTGACTTTTTAATAACCTCAGAAAGAAAGATACTATTGATATTTCTTCCTTAAAATAATTAAGCAGTCTAACTTTTTTTATTCACCTGTCAACGAGATAACGATCGCCAAAATACTATGTCTAGCCCACCAAACCACGAAACCATCCGCCATTTGTGTCACTTCTATAAAGGAACTGAATATTATTTATTTGTGCCTGATAATGATGAAGCTCCGATTCTTGTCACCGATGTTAAAGACCTTGAAAAATTAAAACAAGAGTTAATAAGCTGGTGTGGTATGGAAATAGAAGTTTTTAATCCCGATCATCGTTGTAGTAAAGTCACATTAACGCTGCAAAAAGGGATTGCTTTACATCGTGTTGCAGAGCATATGGATTTAGTGGAAGAATCTAGGTATTAACACCCTGTTTATGCCCTTTTATAGCCTTTTTTAGGGATATGAGGCATAAAAAAATCATGCTAGAATTCCTTTTTCCTCTTGGATTAGTAACGGCACTAGCATGGCAGACAATAAAACATCACTAACCTATCGTGACGCAGGTGTCGATATCGATGCAGGCAATGCGCTCATTGATCGTATTAAGCCTCATACTCAACGTGCAAAACGTCCTGAAGTTCTCGGGGGGATAGGAGGATTTGGTGCATTAATGTCAATTCCTGCTGCTTACAAAAATCCTGTACTCGTTTCAGGTACAGATGGTGTGGGTACAAAGCTTAAGCTTGCTATTGATACAGGTATTTATGACACGATTGGGATTGATTTAGTTGCCATGTGTGTTAATGACATTATCGTCACAGGGGCTGAACCCTTATTTTTCCTTGATTACTATGCAACGGGTAAACTTGATTTAGACGTAGCCGAGTCGGTTATTAAAGGCATTGCAGATGGTTGTGTTTTATCAGGTGCAGCGTTAACAGGCGGTGAAACAGCTGAAATGCCCGGTATGTATGCCAAAGATGATTTTGATTTAGCAGGCTTTAGTGTCGGTGTGGTTGAACGTGATGCCATTATTGATCAAAGTGGTATTAAAAATGGCGATACTATTATTGGTTTAGCCTCATCAGGACCACATTCTAATGGTTATTCACTGATTCGGAAAATTATTGAAGTCAGTGGTGTTTCTCTCGATGAGCCTTTTGATGGACGGACTTTCGGTGAAGCCTTACTTGCCCCGACGACTATTTATGTTAAAACCTTGCTTCACGCCATTAAAGCCCTTGATATAAGTGCCTTAGCACATATTACAGGGGGTGGTCTGACTGAAAATATTCCCCGCGTTTTACCTAAAAACTCCAAAGCTGTGATTGATTTAAAAGCGTGGAAACGTCCAGCTATATTTGAATGGCTAAAAGAACAAGGCAATGTGGCTGATGATGAAATGCTGAGAACCTTTAATTGTGGTATTGGTATGGTCGTCATTGTACCGCAAGCACAAGTGGAAGATGCCTTGGGTATTTTTAAACAGTCTCAAGTGGATAGTTGGGTCATTGGTCGTGTGAGTACCAGTGATCAAGTTGAACCTTATACTGAATTTATTTCTACCAATGTCTGTTGTTAAATCAAAAATGTCTGCATCATTTTCTATTGTTGTCCTGATTTCGGGCAGTGGCAGTAATTTACAATCCATTATAGATACGATTGCTGCTAAGAAGATTCCTGCTAAAATTAGTGCCGTTATCAGTAATAAAGCCGAGGTTTACGGTTTAGAACGAGCAGAACAGCACGGTATTCCTACTGAAGTCATTGAGCATACACAATTTGAAAACCGTGAAAGCTTTGATCAACAACTACAAGCTCGTATTGATCATTATCAAGCAGATTTAGTGGTTTTAGCGGGCTTTATGCGAATTTTAACTGCACCGTTTGTACAGCACTACTCTGGAAGAATGTTAAATATTCATCCTTCTTTACTACCAAAGTATAAGGGAATTAACACCCATCAACGCGCTTTAGACGATAATGCTAAACAGCATGGAGTCAGTGTACATTTTGTGACTCCAGAGTTAGATGGTGGGCCTGTAATTGCACAAGCGAGTATCGCAGTAAAAGCGGATGATACTGCACAATCTTTGGCAAAACGGGTTTTACAATACGAACACCGTATTTATCCTACGGTTATCCAGTGGTTTGTTGAGCAGCGCCTATCATTGGGTGAGAATGGCATTATCTTTGATAATCAGGGATTAAAAAATATTATTGCTTATACTTAAATGAGCATAAAGTCTATCTGATTGGTAGGCCTTGTGCTTTGAATAATCTCAATATTTTTAGAACGCTATTCCGTTTTCAAAAGTTTCTTAAGATGAATAAATATAACTTTTATTACCCTTCAATCGCATAGTTAACATCATCTTTAACTCAGGCGGGTAGGAAGCTTGCACCGTTTCACGGGCTAATAAACGTTCAAACCATGCTGAAAGTTTAGGATATTCTTCTAATAAATCCAAACCACAGACTTCTTTAAGAATATCTAAACGCACGGCAATCGGTGCTGCTGCAATATCTAACATAGAAAAATCTGCACCGTTAAACCACGGTGTCTCAAGCATCACTTCATCTAATAAATCTAGTTGCTCATCTATACTTACCTGCGCACTTTTAAAAGCTGTCTTATCTTTAGCAATAATGATTTGAAAGATCGATGTATAAATATTACTGGTATGTTCTACCCAGGCACGATTAGTCGCTTTGGTCAGTAAATCACTGGGATGAATGGAAGGTGGATAACGCTCATCAAGGTATTCTGAAATAACAGAAGACTCAAAAATAGCGATGCCATCAACTTCTAATACAGGTACTTTCCCTGTGGGTGATAGCTCAGCAAACCATGCAGGAGGTTCATCAGGGTTAATAAAGGCAAGTTCAAAATCAATCTGTTTTTCCTTTAATAATAAGCTACTACGTTGTGCAAAAGGACAAACTTTAAAACTAATCAGACGGGGTTTTGACATAAGTTTAACTAACTTTATAGGGGCTAAAAGATCAGTATATTAGAAAATTAGCAAATTATGTAATAATACTTGACTAAAATACTAGGTTATTGCACTATCATAATCAGAATTTAAGGGAGATGCCGATGAAATTAACAACTAAAGGTCGCTATGCTGTTACTGCAATGCTTGATCTGACTTTGAATGATAAGGCAAAACCTGTATCACTCGCTGATATTTCAGCGCGTCAGGATATATCACTTTCTTATTTAGAACAATTGTTCTCAAAATTAAGAAAATCAAATCTTGTAGTCAGTATGCGTGGTCCTGGAGGCGGTTATCGTTTGAAGGGTGAAGCAAAAGATATTGTCGTTGCAGATATTATTGCTGCGGTGGACGAAAATATTGATGTGACACGCTGTGCAGGAAGAAATGCCTGTAATTCAGGAAAACCTTGTTTATCTCATGACTTATGGATGGACTTAAGCGAACAAATTCGGGTATTTCTAGCTGATATTTCACTCGAAGATATGAAAGAACGTGCGGCATCTGTAAAACATAAATGTATTGACAGCGATCAAGTAGGGCAACTGATTGATGGCAATTTATTAAATCGTAAGGAATCTTAAAAAATGGCTAATAATTTGATCTATCTTGATTACTCCGCCTCAACACCTGTTGACCCACGGGTTGCAGAAGAAATGTGTAAATATCTTACGATGGATGGCGTATTTGGTAACCCTGCTTCACGCAGCCATAAATTTGGTTGGGATGCAGATACAGCGGTCGAAAATGCCCGCGCTAATATTGCAGCCTTAGTCAATGCGAACCCTAAAGAAATCGTTTGGACTAGTGGGGCAACCGAATCTGATAATTTAGCCATTAAAGGCGCAGCACACTTTAATCAACGTCGTGGTAAACATATCATTACCATGAAAACCGAACATAAAGCGGTTTTAGATTCTTGTCGTCAATTAGAACGAGAAGGCTATGAAGTCACTTATCTTGAACCTGAAAAAGATGGTTTATTAGATATAGCCAAATTTAAAGATGCGATTCGTGACGATACAACCGTTGCATCAATTATGCACGTCAACAATGAAATCGGTGTAGTACAAGATATTGCGGCAATTGGTGAAATCTGTCGTGAAAATAGAATTATATTTCATGTTGATGCGGCTCAGAGTGCAGGAAAAATTGAGATTGACTTGGCTGAATTAAAAGTCGATTTAATGAGCTTCTCTGCCCATAAAATTTACGGGCCTAAAGGCATTGGTGCGTTATATGTACAACGTAAACCGCGTGTCCGTATCGAAGCACAAATGCACGGTGGTGGACATGAACGGGGAATGCGCTCAGGTACGTTAGCACCGCATCAGTGTGTCGGAATGGGTGAAGCTTTCCGTCTTGCAAAAGAAGAAATGCAGGCAGATAATGAGAAATTATTAGCCTTACGTCAGCGTTTTCTAGATGGTTTTGCTGATATGGAAGAAGTCTATGTCAATGGTTCATTAGAGCAACGTGTTTCAGGTAATTTAAATATTAGCTTTAACTTCGTCGAAGGTGAAAGCCTAATGATGGCGATGAAAGACTTAGCTGTGTCATCAGGTTCAGCCTGTACCAGTGCCAGTCTAGAACCAAGCTATGTATTACGCGCATTAGGGCGTAGCGATGAATTAGCGCATAGCTCATTACGCTTATCAATGGGGCGTTTTACCACTGAATCTGATATTGATCTAGCGATTGTGCAAGTGCGTGCAGCGGTAGAAAAATTACGAGATTTATCGCCACTTTGGGATATGTATCAAGATGGTATTGACCTTGATTCAGTACAATGGGCTGCACATTAAATTAGCTCGTATTTAGCAAACATCAATTGAATTAATTTAAAGGAATTTTAGTATGGCATATGGTGAAAAGGTTATTGACCACTATGAAAACCCACGCAACGTTGGAAAGTTAGATACGAAAGCGGCTAATGTGGGTACTGGTATGGTTGGCGCACCCGCTTGTGGTGATGTGATGAAATTACAGATCCAAGTTAACGAACAAGGCATTATTGAAGATGCTAAGTTTAAGACTTATGGTTGTGGTTCTGCAATCGCATCCTCAAGCTTATTAACAGAATGGGTACAAGGTAAAAGTTTGGATGAAGCCAGTCAGATTAAAAATTCTGAGATTGCAGACGAGCTAGAATTACCCCCTGTAAAAATTCACTGCTCAGTTTTAGCAGAAGATGCGATTAAAGCAGCAATTAAGGACTATCAGAGTAAGAACTAGTCTGAAAATCAAAGGATAGATAAAGTCAATACGAGGCAAATAATATGG
>WFRR01000161.1 GCA_015486375.1 Thiotrichaceae bacterium | reverse complement strand
CAATAGATAAGTTATGCGCTTCACAACCTTCTTTTAGGCGACTCCTCCAATCTGTATGTATTTCACCAGAGAGATATACGTTCAAATTCATATAAAATCCTATATTTATTTTGATAAAAAAATAGAAGTTTACTGCAAAATGAGGTTGGCATTCGAACCTTTCATAAACTTAACTAAAGCATCAAATAAAGATAACATTTGCATTATATTGAATTTTAAAAATTGGCAAATTTTTAGGTTTTTATCGGGTTAAATAGTGATTATGAATTACCAGCTAATTCGCTCTAAACGCAAAACTTTGAGTCTGCAAATTAACAGCAATGCTGAACTAATTGTTCGTGCGCCGAATCGGTTATCAGTTAAAAAAATAGAACAATTTATTGATGAAAAATCCAACTGGATTGAGAAAAAGTCAACATCCGTCGATGCTAAAAAACCTCAAAAACATAGTTATATAGAAGCTGAAAAATTCTTATATTTAGGTATTGAATACCCCTTAAATGTGAACATTTCCCATACTAAAGGGCTAAGCTTTGATGGGAAAATGTTCAGCCTTAATGTGGGTGGAAAGCAGGAATTTTTGGCTTGGTACAAGACTGCTTTTAAAAATGTCGCCCTACCAAGGCTGGATTATTATGCAGATCTTTATCAACTCAACTATCAACAAGTGCGCCTTAAAACGCAAAAAACCCTATGGGGCTCTTGTAGTGGTGCGAATAACATCAACCTTAACTACTTGCTTATTATGGCGCCAATGAGTGTTATCGACTATGTGATTGTGCATGAGCTTGCTCATACAAAGATTAAAAACCATTCGAAAGATTTTTGGCAGTTAGTTGAATCAATATTACCAAAATATAAAGCCAGCAAAAGCTGGCTTAAAAATAACGGCTACAAGTTGCACAACCTATAGCTAAGAAAGCGTTATTAACTAAACTTATCTGTTGCCTCTTGCATAGCCGCTTGCAAAGTGCCCATCTCAGCCATCTCAACAATAATATCACCACCACCCATTAATTCAGAGTTGAAGTAAATTTGTGGAAACGTTGGCCAATCTTGAAAATTGGGTAAATTTTGCATCACCTCTTGATCATCAAAAATGTTGACATAAGCAAACTCAACCCCCGTTGAAGCTAATGTTTGCGCTGCTTTAGCAGAAAATCCACATTGTGGAAACTGAGGTGTTCCTTTCATATAAAGTACGATTGGTGCGCTGTCTACTTGAGCCTGAATTCTTGCCATTACGTCCATTGTGTCACTCCTATTTTTGATTCTAAATTCTAAATATCCGAGTATTTTACTCTTCTATTATTAATTTCGCAATTATTCTATTACTTAATCGCTTGAGAAATTGTATATTTTTGCCCTTGTTTGAGTTTTTTGTAATTACCAAACACTGATTTAAAATTATCTTTAATAAAATGTCGCAGACCATTAATGGTGACAAAGGTGATTTTTCCACCTGGCTTAAGCGCATCATAAGCATCATATAAAATAATACTGAGCTGCTCTCGGCCTACTTTAGCGGGCACATTAGAAATTATTTGGTCAAAATAGTTGTCTTTATTGACACTCAAAAATGCATCCGACAAATAAGCTTGTGCATTATCAATATGATTAAGCTTAGCATTGTTATTTGACAACTCAACCGCAACAAAATCTTTATCCACCATGTGCACTTCACCCTGCGGGCAGGACTTTGCCACAGCCAACCCTATTGGGCCATAACCACAGCCCAAATCAAGGCATTTATCTTTTTTAGCAACCTCTAAATATTTCATTAACAGCAAAGTACCATCATCAATCGTGCGTGGGCTAAATACACCCCATCGGGTTTTAAGAGTTAGATCATGACCTAACAAGGTGGTTTGAATACTGAGGTCTTTCTTTAGTTTAGGAATGTCTTGACGTATAAACATAAGTAATTAGTTTTGTTTTTTAAGGGATTTTTTCTTAGCTTTGGTTAGGATAATTTGACTGGCCTGATCACCAATATGTTCTTCACCACGCTCTTTAGCTAGCTGTACTTGGCGCTCTCTTTCACGATAACGGCTGACTTGGGTTTCGCTACGTGAGCCGTGGCAACGCGGACAAGACACACCTTTTTCATAATGAGGATGTTGTTTATCTTCATCTGTAATTGGATAACGACAAGCGTGACACTGGTCGTATTGACCTTGCTCTAAGTTGTGCTTAACGGCAACACGATCATCAAACACAAAACACTCTCCTTCCCACAGGCTCTGGTCTTCATCCACTTCTTCTAAGTATTTTAAAATACCCCCTTGTAGATGATAGACCGCATCAAACCCTTGAGTCTTTAGATAAGCCGTCGATTTTTCACAACGAATGCCGCCGGTACAGAACATCGCCACTTTCTTGCCACGATATTGTTCTAAATTATTTTTAGTGTATTCAGGAAACTCTCGAAAGGTCTCAGTGCTAGGATTGATAGCACCCTTAAAACTGCCGATTTCGTATTCATAATTATTACGAGTGTCAATCAACACTACGTCAGGATCACTAATGAGTGCGTTCCAATCCTGGGGATTAACATAAGTTCCTACAGAAGACAGAGGATCAATATGTTCAACGCCTAGTGTTACAATTTCTTTTTTAAGTTTGACCTTTAATCGCTTAAATGGGGTGGTTTCACTGTGAGAAAATTTAATCTCTAAATTGTCAAATCGGCCATCATCTTGCAAAAATTGGATAACACCATCAATCGATGATTTTGAGCCTGAAATCGTACCATTTAAGCCTTCTAAAGCCAAAAGGATCGTACCTTTAACCTCTAACTCGACCATTAGCTCACGCAATGGGGTGCGAAACGCTTCAAAATCGTCTAATCGCACAAATTGGTATAAGGCGCAAACAGTAAACATAAAAAATTTGAATAAAAAACCACTATTTTACTGTATCGATATAATCAATGCCAATAATACACATAGGTCAAGCAAGTATAATAGAACTCTTTAATATTCGCTCTATACGTGCTAGACTCTATTCAATCTCCGCAAGACATCAAACAACTGGATTTAGACCAACTACAATCCTTAGTGGATGAAATACGTGCGTTTTTAATTGAAAATATTCAAAAAACCGGTGGTCACCTTGCACCCAACCTTGGCACAGTTGAATTAATTGTTGCCATGCATTATGTTTTTGACACGCCTGATGATAGCTTTGTATTTGATGTGGGGCATCAGGCTTATACTCACAAGATACTCACAGGTCGAAAAGATAAAATGTCCACGCTCAGAAAAAAAGATGGCTTGAGTGGCTTTACCAAACGCAGTGAAAGTGAGCATGATGCGTTTGGTGCTGGGCATTCGTCCACTTCAATTAGTGCGGCACTGGGTATTGCCATCGGCAACAAAGTCAATCAAGTTAATCACAAATCCATCGCGGTTATTGGTGATGGCGCGCTGACTGGTGGCATGTCGTTCGAAGCACTGAATCATGCTGGTGATTCGGACGCCGATTTACTCATTATTCTGAATGATAATGATATGAGTATTTCTAAGAATGTGGGTGCGATGAATAAATATCTGACCAAACTCATCTCTGGCAAGGTGTACTCCACCATGAAATCTAAGTCCTTAGGTTTTTTAGAAAAAATGCCAATGATTCATGAGTTTGCCAAGCGTTCAGAAGAAC
This sequence comes from Thiotrichaceae bacterium, assembly GCA_015486375.1. Classification (GTDB taxonomy): domain Bacteria; phylum Pseudomonadota; class Gammaproteobacteria; order Thiotrichales; family Thiotrichaceae; genus S015-18. Next base: position 4,027 of record WFRR01000161.1, on the reverse strand, counting down.
ACCTTAAAGGCATGGTATTGCCAAGCACCTTATTCGAAGAATTAGGCGTGGATTACTTTGGTCCTATTGATGGTCACGACCTACCCATGCTGGTTAAAACCTTGCAAAATCTAAAGCAACTCAAAATGCCAAGGCTACTACACATTATTACCAAAAAGGGTTATGGCTTAAAAACTGCAGAAAACGATCCTTGCAAATTCCACGGTATCGCCCCTGCCCAAAGCAACAGCTCTACATTACCAAGCTATAGTTCTGTTTTTGGCCAATGGTTACTCGATACCGCCACTAATGATTCAAAATTAATGGCCATTACTCCAGCTATGTGTACCGGCTCGGGCATGAGTGAATTCGAGGTCAAGTTTCCTGACCAGTACTTTGATGTGGGTATCGCCGAACAGCATGCCATTACTTTTGCAGGCGGTCTAGCCACTCAAGGCTTAAAGCCGGTAGTTTCAATTTACTCAACTTTTTTACAGCGAGGTTATGATCAACTGATTCATGATATTGCACTGCAAAATTTAAATGTGTTATTTGCTATTGATCGTGCTGGCTTGGTGGGAGCTGATGGAGCAACACACGCAGGTAGTTTTGATTTAAGCTTCTTAAGATGTATTCCTAATTTAATCATTATGGCGCCCAGTAATTCTATTGAAATGTATCAAATGCTAAATAGCGCTTATCAGCTTGATGGCCCGGTTTGTGTGCGTTACCCTCGAGGCACTTCTTTAATTAAAGATTACACTAGTGACAATACAATAGAAATTGGCAAAGCTAATGTTGCTAGAATTGGCAAAAAAATCGCAGTCTTTGCCTTTGGCACAACCCTTGATCATGCGCTGATTGCAGGGGAAGAATTGGATGCAACCGTGGTTGATATGCGTTTTGTTAAGCCTTTAGATGAGGCTCTGATTTTAGAACTTTCTAAAACACACCAGCAGCTTATTACAATTGAAGATAATGCAATTACAGGCGGTGCTGGTAGTAGTGTTAGTGAGTTATTGCATGCACATAAAATCAACACGAGACTAACCTTGTTAGGGCTGCCAGATAGCTTTACTGAGCAAGGCTCACAAGAAGAGCTGTATGTTTTATACGGCTTAGATGCAAACGCTATTATTCGGGCTGCACAATCATGAAAAAAACACTTAAACGATTAAGTCCAAACCCAGAATCCTTAAAAAGTCATAAAAATCTAGGTTGGCTTTCAAAACATTTACACGATGCAAGTCTGTGGAACTTTAACCGACGCTCCATTTCTAAAGCATTCGCAGTAGGTTTATTTTGTGCCTTTATTCCTGTGCCTTTTCAAATGATATTAGCAGCACCAGCTGCTGTTATTTTCTCAGCCAATTTGCCTTTATCAGTCGCTTTAGTGTGGATTACCAACCCAATCACTATGCCACCCATTTACTATGGATGTTACAAATTAGGTGCTTGGATACTAGACGTTGAAGTTCAACAAGACTTTGTTATGTCGCTAGAGTATGTTTGGGAAGTATTTGGGGTTATTTGGCAGCCTTTCTTGTTGGGCTGCATAGTTGTTTCTACTGTCAGTGCTTTTGTTGGTTATTGGGCAATCCAGTTAATTTATCGATTCAAAGCTTATAAAAGAATTAATCGCTGATTGATTGATTTTCTATCTGAGAACGTATTTGCGCTTCTAATTCGTCAACCAAATTGTCATTCTCAATTTTAGAATGCGTTTTACCATTGATATAAAGCAAGTTTGGACTGCCACCTGTTAGACCTACAGAAACAGCTTTGGCCTCACCTGGGCCATTAACCACACAACCGATCACTGCCACATCAATTGGATCAACAATATCCTCAAGGCGTGCTTCCAACTCATTAACCACCGAAATCACATCAAACTTTTGACGTGAACAAGACGGGCAAGCAATGAGATTGACACCCTTCTTACGTAAATGCAGCGATTTTAAAATATCAAAACCCACTTTAACTTCATCCACCGGATCCGATGCCAATGACACACGAATCGTGTCGCCAATACCTTCAGAGAGTAACAAGCCTAGACCAATAGAAGATTTCACCGCACCCGCTCTAAATGAGCCAGCTTCTGTGATACCCAAATGTAACGGGTTATCAATCTGTGAAGCCAATTGTTTATAAGCAAACACGGTCATGAATATTTCAGAGGCCTTGAGGGATATTTTAAAATTATCAAAATTAAGCTTGTCTAAAATATCAATATGTCTAAAGGCTGATTCGACCATAGCCTCTGGCGTTGGCTCGGTGTATTTTTTTTGTAAATCTTTTTCTAATGAGCCGGCGTTAACGCCAATTCTAATAGGAATGTTATGATCTTTAGCTGATGCCACCACCTCTCTCACCCGATCTGCTCGACCAATATTTCCAGGATTAATACGTAAACAATCAGCGCCATATTCTGCCACTTTAAGGGCGATTTTATAGTCAAAATGAATATCGGTAATCAGTGGGATGCTAGCTTGTTTTTTGATTTCTCTAAAAGCCTCTGCAGCCTCCATGGTCGGTACTGAGACACGGACTAAGTCTGCACCAGCATCTGCAATCGATTGAATTTGCGCAAGTGTTGCCTCGACATCACAAGTATTCGTATTGGTCATACTTTGGACAGAAATTGGTGCATCACCACCAATGGCAACATTACCTACAAAAATTTGTCTAGATTTTCTTCTAGTAATAGTGTGCGTTGGTTTCATCGATTATTTTTAATGTAATTTTGCATAACTTCATCTAAATTTTCTAAAATTTCAGGTTTTTTTGACTTAATCTTAGACGCTTTAATAACAATAGGTATAGGGCTCACAACGCTTTGAGCTTCTGGCTCACTGATCACAATCAATGTTGACTCATACTTGTCTGGGCTTTGTTCACTATCAAAATAAAAGTAACCTACAATCATAACAAGCAACAATAAGGCCGCCCATAATTTAAAGTTTACTTTTCTTTTTTTTTGACTTGGGTAGTAATCAATTCCATCTATCATGTTTGAGTGCGTTTGGTTTTATCTACCACTTTTCCTGCCAATTGACCACAAGCTGCATCTACATCTTCACCACGAGTTTTTCGAGTCATTGTGCGAATGCCATTCTTAAATAAAATGTCTTGAAAAGCTTCAATTGTAGCTGTTGTTGAAGTTTTATACTGACTTTCTGGGAAAGGATTAAAAGGAATTAAATTAACCTTAGCCGAGACACCTTTGAGTAATTTTGCTAATTGTTTAGCTTGACGAATACTATCATTAACCCCTTCCAACATCACATATTCAAACAAAATATGTCGCTCTTGAGTGCCCGCAGTTAGGTAGTTTTGGCAAGCAGCCATCAATTCTTCAATAGGGTATTTTTGATTTATTGGCACTAACTCATCACGCAAAGTGTCATCTGGCGCATGCAGTGAAACAGCTAAACTGACGGGTGTTATATCTGCCATGCGCAACATTGCTGGCACAACACCTGAGGTTGAGACGGTCACTTTTCGTCGTGATAAACCAAAAGCCCAATCATCTAAAAGCAAATCACATGCATCGTAAACTGCTTTTTCATTTAGTAATGGCTCTCCCATACCCATAAACACCACATTAGAGATGCGCTTACCTTTATTACTTAAATATTGTTGAGCAATCACAACCTGACCAATAATTTCAGCTGTTGATAAATTACGATTAAAACCTTGTGCGCCAGTTGAACAAAAAGTACAAGCTAAAGCACAGCCAACTTGTGATGATATACAAAGTGTGCCACGGTCTTTTTCAGGAATAAAAACAGTTTCAATATGATTGTCATTTCCCAAATCGATAACCCATTTAATCACACCATCTAGTGCAAAATTTTGCTTAGCAATAGCAGGTAACTCTAAAGTTGCTACTTGATTTAATTGCTCCCTAAGGCCTTTACTCAGATTTAGCATTTGATCAAAATCAAGCTGATTTTTATGATAAACCCACTGCATTAATTGCTTGGTTCGATAAGGTTTTTCGCCTAATTCAGCAAAGAAATTGTTTAAAGCCTCTTGAGTAAGGTTA
>WFRR01000160.1 GCA_015486375.1 Thiotrichaceae bacterium | reverse complement strand
GACATACTTCAATCACCTTTTTTAAGTGGACAGATTGGGGGTCAATAGCTCTAATTTGGTTGTTCTTTTCAACACAGTTAGGGCTTGTTAAATTCTCTTTTTGGCGAATTTCCATCGCCAGCTTTCCTGCACACATTGCAACTATTTCGCAATGTTTGGGCAGGGCTTTTCTCGTCAAAACCAATTCAAAAAAAACGACATCAACGACGCGTCGATTCTAAATTTTCACCGCTATTTAAGCCGATTCTAGCCGCTTATTTTTGTAGCGGAGCTGACAATGGCAAACATCCTGCCATGCTCAGAATGCACTTGTCAAGCTAAAATTAAAAATTAATTTCCCCCTGTGATGGTCGTCTGTGGTCTGTTTTTTTGTATTACTGTGAACTGTTTTCTGTCGTTGTTGTTGTCTGTTGCTGTTTCTTTGTAAACTGTTTTTTGTTTTATTGTGGTTTGTCTGTTGTGTATGCCCCAAAGTGGGTTTTTCTATCTATTTTGGCTAAAAAAACCTAAGTTGGGTTATATCAAAGTAGGTATATAAACCTAAGTTGGGGCTAATCTAAATAGGTATAAAAACCTACATTGTGTCTGGTCTAAATGGATAGGAAAGCTTATTTGGACTCATGCACCGCTTGTTGAACAAGGGTATCGGCTAGCTGCTACAAATAATATTTTTATCGTTTAATTTTTGCATTTATTATAATTGCAAAAATGAATTTAAAATGATAAATTCATTTTTGCAGTTAAGTAAGGTTCAAAAATGAAAACAGATCAATTAATGAAGATTGCGTTTCCTCTGGGAGATTTGGATATTTTTCATAAGTCACAATGGGGAAATTTAACCCAGCTTTTTTCCATTGGAAATAAACAACGAATCATGGAAGATAGACCGCCAATCAATATAACTCATTTTCTATCCTCAAAGAAAACGAGAGAATTTATCAAAATTGTTAGTAAACAAATGGATATAAAGGAAGAGGAAGTCATAAGAAAAAAGCGGGGTAAACGTGGAACAAAAATACAAATGGAAGCGCAATTGCACTTTTTGATTTTTGCAGCTGAACATCTAAGTCCTATTTTTCATTTTCAAGTCATTGATACATTTATTAATAGTCAATTACTGAAATTACGGGATGATGGAGGCAATAATTTTAAACGTCTTAATCGCTACATCGACTTATACCTCGGTGGACGTGAAGATAAAAGCAGTAATAGGGGGTGTTATATTCATGCGGCTAAATTACTACGCGAAAAAATCTTTCCTGCTATTGAAACCCCTGACAGTAATATTTGGAACACGCATCAAGCAACAGCTCATCATCAAGAACTCAGAACACGTTATGAAGATAAGCTTTGTACACTGCTTGAAATGGAGGTGGTGAATGATTTTGAACATCTAAAAAAGTTTATTGCTAAACTTTAAAATGACGGGTAACAGATTCAGCATGTACATTGATATAAGGTTCTAGGAGATTGTTTTGACAAGTAAAATTAGGGTTATCAAAAAAGGAACAGGACAAGCCTTACTGGTACTGCACGGCTGGGGAATGAATCAATCTGTATGGTCAAGTGTTGCAGCGAGCCTAGAGGAAAACTTCACAGTATATTGGGTAGACCTTGCAGGACATGGAATGAATCGTGATATTGCTTTGGTTGATATTGAAACCAGCAGTGCTTTAATTGCGGCTGAAATCCCTAAACAAACATTGATCTTGGCATGGTCTTTAGGTGGCTTAATTGCTCAACAGATTGCCAGCCAGTTTCCTGAAAAAGTCAGTCGTTTATGTTTAGTAGCAAGCAGTCCTTGTTTTGTGCAAAAAAGTGATTGGTTAACTGCAATGCCTTCCAGCGTATTAGAAAATTTTATGGAAAACTTATGCAATGATTTTTCTGCAACCTTAAAACAATTCTTGGTATTGCAATTTTTAGGTGTGCGAGGGGTGCAATTACAGCTAAAACAATTGCAAGCTGAATTATTGGCGAATCCACCCACTGAACAAGCACTGATTGATGGTTTAGCGATTTTACAAAGTGCAGATTTTAGATACTCAAATATTCATGCTGAAATTCCTACGCATTGGATACTCGGAAAACTGGATCGGCTCGTACCGATTGCTTTAGCACCTGTATTGGAGCAACAGGAAAATACCTCTGTGACTCAAATTGCTAAAGCAGGACATGCCCCTTTTATTTCGCATCCTAAAGAATTTCTAAAGGCAGTTTTTGAGGCATTTCAAAAATAGTAGGTAGAATGTACGACTGTGTTTCTTACTACTTTAGGACTTACGTAATTACTTTGAGACACACTAAAAAAAGTATATTCACTCGTGTGTCTCAAATTTAGAGACAGCTATTAAAGATTGTCAGCCTCTGAAGATAAGTACTCAGCAACACCATCAGGTGATGCATCCATACCTTTATCGCCTTGATTCCAACCTGCTGGACAAACTTCACCATGCTCTTCTGTAAATTGAAGTGCATCGATCATACGTAACATTTCATCAATATTACGACCTAGCGGTAAATCATTCACAACTTGATGACGAACATTGCCCGCTTGATCAATTAAGAAAGAACCACGGAAAGCCACTGAACCATCAGGAAGTTCAACATCATAATCTTTACAAATTGAGTGCGTCATATCTGCAACTAAAGTGTATTTAACGGGACCAATACCACCTTCATTAATCGGTGTATTACGCCATGCGTTATGGGTGAAATGTGAATCAATGGATACACCAACAACTTCAACGTTACGCTTAGTGAATTCTTCTAAACGATGATCAAAAGCGATTAACTCAGAAGGACAAACGAAAGTGAAATCTAAAGGGTAGAAAAAGACAACTTTATATTTGCCTTCTGTAGCACTTGAAAAATTATAATCATCAACAATGCTTCCATCGCCAAGTACAGCAGGAGCAGTAAAATCAGGTGCAGCGCGACCGACAAGAACAGCCATAGTATTTCTCCAATAAATAAGGGGGAGTTAAGAATATTTAAATAAGACAGTAAATCTTAATTTGCGAAAGAACTTTAGCCTTAAGTTAGGGGATTTTCAACCCAACAATGTATAGGGTTATGTTCTGAATAGATAAGATAAACGGTATTTTATATTTAGTTGATAGTTATCAGTACTTTGCATTATAAATATATTCAATATTCTTTATAGAGATACACAGCCATTCCGTGTATTGTAGCTGCACTAATTAGAATGGATAAGGAATCCGTCTCAAATGCAGGACAAACAGACTAGAATCGAATCCGTACTCGAACAACTTTTACCACGCAAAGACAGTCAACGCTCACAACTTCACGCAGCAATCCGTTACTCCAGTTTGGATGGTGGTAAACGTGTACGCCCTTTATTGGTATATGCAACAGGCAAAGCCTTAAACATTGCGGTAGAAAATCTCGATATAATTGCCGCCGCAATTGAAATGATTCATGTGTACTCATTAATCCATGATGATTTACCTGCAATGGATGATGATGATTTAAGACGAGGTAAAGCCACTAATCACAAAGCCTTTGATGAAGCCACAGCGATCTTAGCAGGTGACGCACTACAAGCAATGGCATTTAATCTATTGGCTAGCTCAAAAAAGATGACGCTGAGTGCGGATATTCGTTTGCGCTTAATCAGTGAACTATCCAGTGCCGCAGGTTCGTTGGGTATGGTCGGTGGGCAGGCCATCGATTTAGCTTCTGTGAATCAAAGCTTGACCCTAGAGCAACTAGAACAAATGCACCACGCTAAAACAGGGGCATTAATCTGTGCCAGTGTTTTAATGCCTGCTTACTGTGATCCTTCCCTAAGTGAACAGAAAATTGTACAACTGACTCAATTTGCTAATTGTATTGGTTTAGCTTTTCAGGTGCAGGACGATATTTTAGATATTGAAAGCGATACGGAAACCTTAGGTAAGACGCAAGGATCCGATCTTGCTGCGAATAAACCGACGTATCCATCCATTATTGGACTAAAAGCCTCGAAACAAAAATTGCAAGATTTGTATCAAACTGCCATGCACAGTTTGGATGAGTTCGGGGATTCTGCCCAATCGTTAAAACAGCTTGCAAGATTTATTGTCAAGCGACGTAAATAAATTTATCCTGCAATCTCTATTCAAACTTATTGGAATACGATTTTGCTTGATGCCATCAATAACCCCGACGATTTACGCAAACTTCCCCAACAACAGTTAAGTGAATTGGCTGATGAGCTAAGGCAGTTTTTATTGCATTCCATTGCCAAATCAGGTGGACATCTCTCCGCAGGTTTGGGCGTAGTTGAATTAACCATTGCCCTACATTATGTGTTCAATACACCCAAAGATGACCTAGTTTGGGATGTTGGACATCAAGCTTATGCTCATAAAGTACTCACAGGGCGTAGAGAACAATTACATACGATTCGCAAACAAGGGGGCTTATCAGGTTTTCCAAAGCGTTCTGAAAGTCAATACGATAGTTTTGGGGTCGGACATTCCAGCACTTCCATTAGTGCTGCCCTCGGTATGGCATTAGCCGCTAAATTACAAGGTAATAATAAGCAGTCGATTGCTATTATTGGTGATGGTGCAATGACCGCAGGCATGGCTTATGAAGCCATGAACCATGCAGGGGATGTTGAAGCCGATGTATTAGTGGTGCTGAATGATAATGATATGTCAATTTCACCCAATGTCGGTGGCTTACGCAGTTATCTAAGTCGCTTGTTATCAGGACGGGTATATTCAAGTTTACGGGCTAATAGTAAAAAAATGCTAGCCCCAATGCCCTCTTTATCACGTTTGGTTAAATTAACGGAAGAACATATGAAAGGCATGGTATTACCAGGGACGTTGTTTGAGGAAATGGGCTTTAAATATTATGGTCCGATTGATGGACATGATGTTGATGAATTAGTCAATATATTAGCCAATATTAAAAAAATCGAAGGGCCTCGCATTCTGCATATTGTGACTAAAAAAGGTAAAGGCTATTCTGCTGCGGAGCAAGACCCCTGCCGTTATCACGGGGTATCTCCCTTTAACCTGCAAAAAGGTATTATTGCAGCCAAGCCAAGTAGTCTGACTTATACCCAAGTATTTGGTGAATGGTTATGTGATATTGCCGAACAAGATTCACGTATTGTCGGGATTACCCCTGCAATGCGCGAAGGCTCAGGCTTAGTGGAGTTTTCACAGCGTTTTCCGAATCGTTATTATGATGTTGCCATTGCTGAACAACATGCAGTGACATTAGCAGCAGGATTAGCTTGTAAAGGTATGAAGCCGATTGTAGCGATTTATTCTAGCTTTTTACAACGTGCCTATGATCAAGTCATTCATGATGTTGCGATTCAAAATTTAGCGATTGTTTTTGCGATTGATCGAGCAGGTTTAGTTGGTGCAGATGGCGCGACCCATTCAGGCAATTATGATATTAGTTTCTTACGCTGCATTCCCAACCTTACTGTTATGGCACCCAGTGATGAAGATGAGTGTCGGCAAATGTTATACAGCGCGTATTTATACAATAGTCCTGTTGCAGTGCGTTATCCTCGGGGTAAAGGCATTGGTATTTCTCCTCAAAAAACCATGATAAAAATCGAAATCGGCACAGCAAAAGTATTACGACAAGCGCACTCTGTGGCAATTTTACTGTTTGGTTCTTTATTAACACTCGCAGAAGAAGTAGCTAAACACTTAGATGCAACCTTAGTCAATATGCGTTTTATTAAACCACTCGATTATACCTGTCTAAAAACACTTGCAGAACAGCACTCATTATTAGTCACACTAGAAGATAATGCGGTAATGGGGGGAGCAGGAAGTGGCGTGAATGAATATTTACATTCTATTGGTAGTAAAACCTCTGTATTAAATTTAGGTTTACCTGATCGATATATTCATCATGGAGAACGACAGCAGCAGCAGCAAGACTGTGGTTTATCCACCCAGAGTATTATTGCCAAAATATCGGCTTACCAAAAAAACCACTAACTATTTTATCGATGGTCAATCAAAGGCTGTTCAAATCACTAACAATTAAAGAATGAATTATGCATTTTGTTCACCTACGTTTACACACTGAGTATTCACTTAACGATAGTATTATTCGTTTAAAACCGTTAATGGCAGCTTGTCATTCTGCGACTATGCCTGCGGTTGCGATGACGGATCGTATGAATTTGTATGCTCTGGTTAAGTTTTATAACACGGCAATGGCACAGGGTGTAAAGCCCATTCTAGGTGCAGATATACATATTAAGGAAGATGAAAAGGGCAATTTTAGCCATCTTATTTTATTGTGCCAAAACAATACGGGCTACCGTAATTTAAGTAAATTAATTTCTAAAGCTTATTTAGAAGGGCAAACGCTGCAACAACCTTTAGTAACTAAACAATGGGTTGCTGAATACAGTGAAGGTATTATTGCTCTATCAGCAGGGCGAGATGGGGATATTGGACAAAATTTATTAGCTTCCAATACAGACAAAGCACTTGCTTGTTTGAAATATTGGCGAGAGACATTTCCAAATCGCTTTTATTTAGAACTACAACGCACACAACGTAAAAATGAAGAAAACTATTTACATCAAGTGATCGAGTTAGCCCAACAAACTCAAACCCCTGTTGTGGCAACCAATGATGTACGTTTTCTAAAACAAAGTGATTTTGAGGTACATGAAGCTCGGGTCTGTATTTCAGGGTCTTATGTTGTCAATGATGCCAGTCGTCCTAAAATTTATAGTGAACAGCAATATTTAAAAACAGCGGAGGAAATGCAAAGCTTATTTGCTGATATTCCTGAAGCAATAGAAAATACGGTTGAAATTGCTAAACGCTGTAATGTTAGCTTAACCCTAGGTAAAAATTATCTACCTGAATTTCCCATTCCAGAAGGTTTAACTGAGGCTGAATTTTTCTGTCAGGAATCGAGAAAAGGCTTGGAAGAACGTTTAGATTTTCTCTTAGATCGCAGTGCTAGTCATTTTATTAAGCAACGTAAACCCTATGATGAACGGCTTGAAACTGAACTCGGTGTTATTAATGAAATGGGCTTTCCGGGGTATTTTTTAATTGTTGCTGATTTTATTCAATGGGCAAAAGATAATGATATTCCTGTAGGACCAGGGCGGGGGTCGGGTGCAGGTTCTTTAGTTGCTTATGCACTTAAAATTACCGATTTAGATCCTTTAGCATACGATTTATTATTTGAGCGTTTTCTAAATCCTGAACGGGTTTCAATGCCTGACTTTGATATTGATTTTTGCATGGATAATCGGGATCGGGTGATTGATTATGTATCACGTCATTATGGTAAAGAAAAAGTTTCGCAAATTATTACCTATGGTTCAATGGCAGCAAAGGCAGTAATTCGTGATGTCGGGCGCGTCTATGGTCATCCTTATGGTTTTGTTGATCGCATTGCTAAACAAATTCCTCCTGATGTGGGTATGACATTAACGAAAGCCTTAGCAGTTTCTGAGGACTTAAAAAAGTCTTACGATAATGATGAAGAAGTTCATGCCATGTTGGATATGGCATTAAGTTTGGAAGGCTTATCTAAGAATGTCGGCAAACATGCGGGTGGAGTTTTAATTTCACCCTCTGAACTCACCGATTTTACTCCTTTATACTGTGAACCCGATGGTTCGGGGATTATGTCTCAATATGATAAAAATGACGTTGAAGCCGTCGGCTTAGTTAAATTTGATTTCCTCGGTTTACGTAATTTAACCATTATTGATTGGGCATTAAAGATCATTAATGGGCAACGTCAACAAAATAATCAAGACCCGCTTAAAATTGAAACCATCCCTCTGGATGATGAAAAAAGCTACGACTTACTCAAAGCCCAAAAAACCACTGCAATTTTTCAGCTTGAATCACGCGGTATGAAAGATTTAATCAAACGCTTACAGCCTGATGTCTTTGAGGATATTGTGGCGTTAGTGGCTCTATACCGTCCAGGCCCACTGGGTTCAGGCATGGTGGATGATTTTGTTAATCGTAAAAATGGTGCAAAAGTAGAGTATCCACATCCAGCTTTAGAGCCTGTTCTTGAACCCACTTACGGTATTATTTTATACCAAGAGCAAGTAATGCAAATTGCTCAAATACTGGGTAACTTTTCTCTGGGCGGTGCTGATTTACTGCGTCGTGCAATGGGTAAGAAAAAACCTGAAGAAATGGAAAAACAGCGTTTTGCATTTATGAAGGGTGCATTAGAAAATAAGATTGATGAATCACTTGCTACCTATATATTTGATTTAATGGAGAAATTTTCTGGATATGGTTTCAACAAAACAGTAGACAAGAACACAAAAATCTATACAATCAATGGGATAAAGAAAATAGAAGATTGTCAAGCAGGTGATGTAGTTGTAAGTTGTACCGCTTCGGGAAAACACGTTCAATCAAAAGTCATCGCTTTACATGATCATGGTTATGTTCCACTTTGGGAGATAGAATTCGATGATAAAACCACAGAAAGATGCACCCTTGACCACAAATGGCTCACAGAAAAAGGGCAACAGCCGCTCTGGAAAATCATACAATTGGGTTGCCAAGTGTGGGGCAGTACAGCGTATCAAACGCGATATACATGTCCACCAAAAGCAATGCCCGATTTGTATGAGTATGATAAAAACAGGTCCTTCAGCAGGCAAAGAACGCAAAATGTATTGCGGAATAATCATCAAGACCCACAAGAAAGCCAGCGAACATTTTCAACAATGCGAAGCATGTCAAAACATTCGACGATCAATCAGAGTCGAGACCTGCAAGAAGCTGAAACATACTCCCGAAATGCGCCAAAAATATTCAGAAACAGCCAAGAAAACCTCTGCTCGACCCGAGATACAGCAACAACGAGCGCAACAATTAAAAAGGTGGCGAGATACACACCCCAAAGAATTCCAAAAAATTCAAGCCAAAGCTCATGCCTCTCCCAAACTTTCCAAGTTGGAGATGTGGTTAGAACCTCATTTAAAAGCACAAGGCTTTATCCGCAATACACAACTTCGTTGTCAAGCAGAGAGAAAGCAAGTCGATTTTGTCAATCGGGAGATGAAAATGGCAATCGAGGTCGATGGTCTGTGGCACTTTCTACCGATTCGTTCAGAAGAAAATTTACAACGCGTTCAAGTACGCGATCGCATGTTAAATCAGGAAATCATGAGACGATCTTGGCGATTAATCCGGCTTTCGATGCAGGGTTTCAAAGGCAACTCTGGCAAGCTTATCTCACCCAGTCTGAGCGAACTGCTCCAGATAATCAACGATGGCAGTTGGGACGGGATACGGTGCTACGGAAGCCTATACGAGCCACTTTCGTGGGATGGCATCAAGGTTACGATCTTGAAGTAGACCATCCTGAACATAATTTTTTACTTGCATCGGGCTTATGTTGTTCTAATTCTCATTCTGCTGCCTATGCTTTGGTTTCCTATCAAACTGCATGGTTAAAAGCTCACTATCCTGCGGAGTTTATGGCAGCGGTATTATCAGCAGATATGGATAATACAGAAAAGGTGGTGATGCTAATTGATGATTGTCGTCAATTAGACTTGAGTATTGTGCCGCCTGATATTAATCAATCTGATTACCGTTTTAGTGTGAATAACAAAGGTGAGATTGTTTATGGTTTGGGGGCATTGAAAGGGGCAGGTGAAGGTATTCTAAATATCATTACCTCAGAGCGCGAAACGGGAGGGGAATACCGTTCTTTAGCGCATTTATGTCAACGAATTAGTGCTAAGAAAGTCAATCGTCGTATTTTAGAAACCTTGGTCAAAGCGGGTGCATTTGATAACACAGGTTCTAATCGCCATAGCTTAATGAGTTTTATTCCTGAAGCACTGCGTATGTCCAATCAACACCATCAAGCTCAAGGGTTTGGACAGTCTGATCTATTCGGGGGTGCAATGGCAATTGAAGCCGATGACAAGGTTTGTTTAGTCTTAGAGGAATGGCCTGAGCGACAACGTTTAACCTATGAAAAAGATTCTTTAGGCTTATATTTAACAGGTCACCCCATTAGTGAGTACAAAGCAGAATTAGATCAAATTGTAACTAGACCTCTGGTGTTTTTAACCGATATGGAAGATGGAGAACCTTATTCTACCGTGCCTGATGCAAAACTGATTATTGCAGGTTTGATTTCTGATTTTCGTTTTCAGACAACCGATAAAGGTAAACGGGTTTTTGTGACTTTAGACGATCGTTCAGCATACTATGAAATGCTTATTTTTAGTGATGTTTTAGAAGGGAAAGAGGCACTAATTTGTAAAGATGAATTACTGGTTGTACAAGGCAGTCTTAAGCGAGATTATCTAGGTAAAACTCGTATACGCATTGAAAATATCTATGATATTGCCAGTACAAGAAATACCTTTGCGAGACAAATGATTTTAAGTGTTGATCAACAACAATGGCAAGATGATACGCAATATGCCTCTACTATGTTGGATACGCTTGATAGTCTCTGTGTTACAGCAGAAGAAAGTCAGTGTGTGGTGAAAATTCAATATAGCAATACTCAGGCAAAAGTAGACTTACGTTTAGGAGCGAATTATCGTGCGCCTATACAACAAGATAGTATTGTTGCACTGCGGAAGATCTTTGGTAAACAGGCAGTGAATATTGAGTATTAAACTAAATACGCTAGCTCGTAGTCTGCGATGGATTGTGATTATTTAACGAGTACAAGACAGAAAAGTTGAATTTATAGCCATTTTCTTAGATTGCTAAAATGCAACTTTGACAGTTGTTAAGGACTAACCTACCTTTTCTTAATAGACCAAGAAAAAATACCATGTATCAGGGGAGCATGATTAATGCGACAGAGTAATGTAATCGTTGATTTATCTTCAAACTTAAGTGCTAGTCCTGCTTGGAAACGCTTAGAAACACACTATCTTTCTGCAAAATATTTGCAGATGAAAGAATTATTTAATCACGATCCTAATCGTTTTTCTAAACATTCAATTCATTTTGAAGACTTATTATTTGATTATTCTAAGAATCGTTTTACAGAAGAAACCCTCAACCATTTATTTGCTTTAGCCCGACAGTGCAATATTCATCAATGGCAGGAACGCATGTTCTCGGGAGAGAAAATTAATACGACTGAGGGACGGGCTGTATTACATACCGCTTTGCGTAATCGCAGTAATACGGCGATTTATGTTGATGGTAAGAATGTGATGCCGATGATTCAGTCAGTCTTAGATAAGATGAAAATCTTTTCCAAGAAAGTGCGGAGTGGCGAGTGGAAGGGTTATACGGGTAAGGAGATTACGGATGTTGTCAATATTGGTATTGGTGGCTCAGACTTAGGGCCTAAAATGATTTGCCGTGCCTTAAGTCAATATCAACATCCGCGTCTAAAAATTCACTTTTTATCCAATGTTGATTCTGCTCATGCTGAGCGTATTTTAAATCAGCTTGACCCTGAAACGACCTTATTTATTGTTGCTTCTAAAACCTTTACGACCCAAGAAACGCGTCGTAATGCTCAAACAGCCAAAGAGTGGTTATTAAACTGTGGGGCAAAAAAACAGGATATTGCTAAACATTTTGTTGCTGTTTCAACCAATACAGTGGAAGTAACTAAATTTGGGATTGATCCTAATAATATGTTTGAATTTTGGGATTGGGTCGGAGGACGTTATTCACTTTGGTCAGCAATTGGCTTAACCATTGTATTAGCGATTGGAATGCCCCAATTCATTGAATTGTTGGAAGGCGCACATGCAATGGATCAGCATTTTAAAAATATGCCACTAGAAAAAAATATTCCTGTGATTATGGGTCTATTAGGCATTTGGTATAACAATTTCTTTGGAGCAGAATCCAGTGCGGTATTGCCTTATGACTACTATTTACGGGAATTGCCAGCCTATTTAGAGCAAGCGGATATGGAGAGTAATGGTAAATCGGTTGATCGAGATGGCGAGCGGATTGATTATTCTACAGGCTCCATTGTTTGGGGAGCTGAAGGCAATAATGGACAACATGCTTTTTACCAATTAATCCATCAAGGCACTAAGTTAATTCCGACTGATTTTATTATTGCCAGTAGTACACACACAGGCTGTAATCAAGACCATCGTAATATTTTAGTCTCAAATTTTTTAGCACAAACAGAAGCTTTAATGATTGGGCGTTCACGTTCAGAAACGCGGGAACAATTAGCCAGTGCAGGTGTACAAATTAAAGGAATTGAACAAAAGATTCCCCATATGGTATTCGATGGTAATCAACCCAGTAATTCAATTTTATTAAAAGAATTAAATCCACGTACTTTAGGTTCATTAATTGCGATGTATGAACACAAGATATTTGTACAAGGTATTGTTTGGAATCTTAACTCTTATGATCAGTGGGGAGTTGAACTGGGTAAGCATTTAACCGAAAAAGTATTAGAAGAACTACAATCACAAAAAGATATTTATCATCATGATTCCTCCACCCGAGGGCTATTACATCAGTTTAGGAATTATTACACGCAAACAGCACGAGAACGTGAGGCAGAGAAATAAAATAAAGAATGTGATGATGCAGTAGACGCAACCGAAATTGCGGCTGCGCCTTTGAGAAATTGGTTAAAGTGCTTTAAAACCAATATCATCACGATAATAAACTTTATCCCAACTAATCGAGTGCGTTAATTCATAGGCTATATCTTGAGCAGCTTTAATATCTGCACCTAAACCGACGGCACAAAGCACCCGTCCACCTTGAGTAACAATCTCATTGTTATTCTCAGCCGTACCCGCATGAAAAACTTTACTATTTTCTGAGACAGAATCAGGTAAACCAGAAATGCGATCACCACTACTATAAGAATTAGGATAACCCCCAGCGGCTAATACAACACCGAGTGCAACCCGTTCATCCCAATCGGCCGAAACTTGATCAAGACGTTGATCTAAAGCAGCATTAAGTAAATCAACCAAATCTGATTTTAAACGCATCATAATTGGTTGAGTTTCAGGATCACCAAAGCGCACATTGTATTCCAGCACTTTAATACTGCCATCGG
>WFRR01000159.1 GCA_015486375.1 Thiotrichaceae bacterium | reverse complement strand
GTGTATGGGATTTCTGGTAACCCTGTTGAAAACTTAAAAGGTTTAGCTAAAGACGAAAAGCCTAATACACAAAAAGATAAATTGTTATTTTTAAAAGGAAAAATAGGAATTATTCGTGATGATCGTTATCAAATAAATAAAAAGGCAATTATTAGTCTATTAATTAAATTATTGATTATCATATTAGTTACTTTTATTTTACTAAAACTTGTGAACTACATTTTCAGAAATTTAGATAAAAGTAGTCATAATAATGTTGACCCCCAAAATTTATTTATACGTGCATTCTTTAAAACCTTTATTAAATTTTTTATCTGGAGCACTGCTATTTTACTTTTCTTAAATTACTTAGGTTTTCAAGTAGGTACAATTTTAGCAGGCTTAGGTATTGGTGGTTTTGCTATTGCTATTGCAGCAAAAGAAACCTTATCTAATATATTATCAGGTATTACTTTATTTATTGAAAAGCCTTTCAAAATTGGTGACACAATAAAAATTGATAAAGAGACTCCACAAAAAGTTGTTAATATGACATGGCGGTCTACCCAGCTAGTAAACTCTAATTTATATTATAGTAATATTCCAAATAGTACGGTTGCTAATGCTAATTTAGTTAATTTTACAAAAAATAATTCATCGATTGATTATGTTGATATTAGATTATTACCTAAATATGATTCAGAAAATGTTATAAATATAATGCTGCAATCACTTGATAAAGTTGGAGGTATTATTTTACAAGATGGTAAGAAAGATGTGAAGTTGGTTTCAATAACTATTTATAGTGAAACTCCTTTTGCTTTTTATCGTGTTAAATTTTGTATAGTTGATTACCATGCTCGTGGTGCTATACGCAATAAAGTATTAACACAAATAAAACAAGATCTTGAAGAAAATAGTATATTAATTGATGTTGATTTGAAACTTAGAGTATTAAAGTCACCGTCCTAAAAATTAACTATTTTGGACTCCATTAAATTGAAATATCAGTAAGGATTTTTATTGAAAATAATCCTTACTGATGTAACAGAAAATATTTAGACTTGGTTTATTTTGAAGCTTTTTCAGCTAAAAATTTAAGTAAACGTTTTAATTTAGCCGAACCTTGTGCCATGGTTGGGCTAGTAAGGTATTTACCTGCCACAATCAACGTGGGTACGCCCGTTGCTTTAGATGCGGTGCTGTAGTCCGTTGCAGTCTTAACTTGTGCTTGAACTTCCATTGACGCAGCGGCTTGCTTGACAGCTTCCTCAGTAAAGCCTTGAGAAACAAAGAAACGCTCCATCGCGGCATCATCATTTAATTTACGACGTTGCTCATGAATCGCGGCAAAAATGGCATCATGAATATTTTTTGAACCGTCACTATCTAGGATTTGACCTATATAATAAGCCTTCGCTTGTACTGTCCAATTAGGATTAAGCGTAGCAGGGATTTGTCTAAAGAAAACATTAGCCGCTTTTTCTTTTATGTAGGCTTTCATACTCGGTTCTAAATGATAGCAATGTGGACAGCCATACCAGAATAATTCCGCGACTTCGACTTGCCCTGCGGGTGCGATGGTCGGTAATTCTGTACTTAAAACCTTATAGTGTTGTCCTTCGATAAAGGCAGGACGGACAGGGGGAGTTTCTTCAACGGCTGCGGGTGTCGCTGATTCAGTCACAACAGTTTCAGCACTATTTTTATCCGCTAACTGCTCAACTTTTGCACCAGCATCCGCTTCATTGGCATTAGCGGGTTTACTAACATCACTGTCTTCTGAAATACACGCAGATAGAACAAGGGCTGAAAAAGCCGTTGTTAATAGTATTTTTGAGATAGGGTACATTGCTTATCCTCGATTGATTTTATGGGTCATTACACCCTTTATTATATTTCAAACCCACCCGCTTATGATTAAGGGGCAGATTATTAATCCATCTCTATTATAGTCGTGTTGTTTATTTTTTTAATAAAGCTTTTTAAGCGATTTGACTAAATAAAAAGGGATAGTTTTCTTGATTTGTCTATTTTGGATCGGCTTACAAACTCGCAAAGACTTCATCTGCGGCTGCAATCGTGGCTTCTATATCTTCAATACTGTGTGCAGCGGATAAAAATCCAGCTTCGTAGGAGGAAGGTGCAAGATTAATTCCCTTGTCTAGCATTGCATGGAAAAAGTGATTAAAACGCTCAATATTGCATTGGCTCGCTTCGGCAAAGCTAGTAACAGTCTCTGCTTCAGTAAAGAATAATCCAAACATCGCGCCGACTTGAGCGGTCGTAAAGGGAATATTATGTTTTCTAGCCACAGCTTTTAGACCTTCTAACAGGTGTTGAGTTTTCATACTCAGATTAAGATAAAAACTGGGCTCTGAAATCAACTCTAAGGTCTTTAATCCTGCGGTCATTGCAATCGGATTACCTGATAATGTGCCTGCTTGATAAACAGGACCACTGGGTGAAAGTTGTTGCATAATGTCACGACGACCTCCGAAAGCCCCAACAGGCATACCACCTCCGATAATTTTACCGAGGCAAGTTAGGTCTGGCTTAATATTATAAACTGCTTGTGCGCCCCCGAGTGCGACCCGAAAACCCGTCATGACTTCATCAAAAATCAAGACACTGCCATATTCATCACAGACTTCACGCAAGGTTTCTAAAAAACCTTTAGTTGGTGGAATACAGTTCATATTGCCAGAGACAGGCTCAACAATAATACAGGCAATTTCAGCTCCTTTTTCAGCAAACACTTGACGAACTTGCTCAGGATTATTGTAGTCCAAAGTTAAAGTATGCTTCGCTAAAGCCGCAGGAACACCTGGTGAGTTGGGTTCACCAAAGGTCAATGCCCCCGAGCCTGCTTTAACTAATAAAGAATCACCGTGTCCATGATAACCCCCTTCAAATTTGACAATATCATCACGTCCTGTAAATCCTCGTGCAAGTCGAATCGCAGACATCGTGGCTTCTGTGCCTGAGCTAACCATTCTAACCATTTCAATCGATGGCATAATTTCAGATATTTTTTCAGCCATTGTGATTTCAATTTCGGTTGGTGCGCCGTAACTAAGTCCATTATCTGCGGCGGCTTTAACTGCATCAATCACTTCAGGATGAGCATGACCTAGAATCATCGGTCCCCACGAACCGACATAGTCAATATAACGTTTGTCATCGGCATCATAAAGGTAAGCACCGCTGGCTTTTTTAATAAAAAGGGGCGTTCCTCCGACACTTTTAAAGGCACGTACAGGAGAGTTAACCCCTCCAGGTATATGTTTTTGCGCGTTTTCAAATAAGCGTTGTGAAGTCTGGGTTGATTGACTCATGGACTGTATTTACCTATAGCTTGTTGACGTTTAACAATGTAATGACGCTTTAATGACTTGCAGCAATTGTAGAAAATTGACGTGAAAATTGTTTCGCAGTCGCTTCAATATCATTAGCAGAAAAAAGGTTGCTAATCACAGCAACCATATCGCTGCCATTGTCAATAAGTTGCTCAGCATTGTCCAGTGTGATTCCACCAATACTGCAAATTGGAATATTTAATCGTTGTTTAGCCATTCGAAGCGTTTGTAGTGATGCAGCAGGCGCATGAGGCTTGGTCGGTGAATTAAAGAATGCACCAAAGGCGGCATAACTTGCCCCTTGTGCTTGTGCTTGCAAGGCTAAATGCAGATGGTTATAACAGGACAGCCCAATAATGGCACTGTGTCCTAATTGTCGTCGTGCCTCTTGAATACTGCCGTCATGTTGCCCCAAATGAACCCCATCGGCATAAATAAGTTTTGCCAAAGTAATATCATCATTAATAATTAGCGGGATATGGTAAGTACAACAGAGTTCCCGTAGCGATAAAGCATCATCCAAACGCTGCTCGTAATCATTCGCTTTGCTTCGATACTGTAAAATACTCAATCCACCATGAATGGCTTGTGTCACTTTTTTTATTAATATCTTGCCTGTTGAATTATCTGTAATACCGTAAAGACCTTGAAGTTTCATAGATTTATGTCCGATAGGGAATATGTTGCCCTTTGCCCAAGCATTGTGCTTGATTAAGACTATTCCATGTATAAGTCTGTCCTTTTTGAACAGCTTCCTGCAAATTAAAACCTTGTGCTAGCCAACCACTGATGTTGGCTGCGAGGGTACAACCTGAACCATGATATTCGTATTTCAAACGATCCCATGCAGTTTCGTATTGTAGTTTTCCATTACAATACAAACGATTGTAAACCCGTTGACTATCACTATGAGTACCCGTAATTAAAATATTTTGATTCACGGAGTTTAATAAGACTATAGGATAACTCGATACTTTTTTCGGCATTATTCCGAGTTCTATTGCTTCTGGGATATTCGGTGTGAGTAGTGTTACCTTCGGGAGTAAATATTTTTTTAAACAATCAATTAATTCATTATCCGCTAAAGAAAGCCCACCTCCCGCTGCTAAGACAGGATCAAATACAACGGGAATATGAGGGTATTCAGACAGAAGCTGACTAATCGCTATAATATTTTCAGGACTGCCTAATAGTCCCAATTTAAATACCTGAATGGGCATATCAGCAAGCAGCGTACGCGCTTGTTGCAGTACAAAATCACTTTGTACTGTTTGAATGGCATAAACATTATTGGTGTCTTGCACCGTTAAGCACGTCACCACAGAAACGGGATAACAGCCTGTCGCCCGAATCGCTTCCATGTCAGCTTGAATGCCCGCACCCCCTGTTGGATCATGTCCCGCGAGTGTCATTACAATGGGAGGTAATGATTTAGACATATATTCGCCTTGCCCAGTGGCGTATAAAGTACAACATAAATAAATTAAAATGCCCGATTAGGTATCAATAATAAGAGTCCGAATCATAAAGGAAATTCAATTAATTGCAGGTGAAGCCTTTCTTCATATAGCCTTTTTTTAAAGATCATTTTTTTCCTGATAAATGTCACTGACATTACCCACAATATTAATGTCAGGCGCGCAAGCAATATGATTATCTTTATTCGGGTAATCGAGATTGTATAAAAAATGTCGGATGCAATTGATTCGGGCGCGTTTTTTATCGTCCGAACGTACCACTATCCATGCGGCATCGGCAGTATCTGTGTAGAAAAACATGGATTTACGCGCTTCTGTATATTCATTCCATTTATCCAATGACAATATATCAATATCACTCAGTTTCCAGTGTTTAAGTGGATCATGCTTACGGGAGTGGAAACGACGCAGTTGTTCTTGACGGGTGACAGAAAACCAATATTTTCTAAAAATAGTGCCTTCATTCACCAACATTCTTTCTATCAGTGGTGCTTGGCGCATAAACTCTAAATATTCATTGTCATTACAAAAGCCCATCACCCGCTCTACCCCTGCGCGATTATACCAAGAGCGATCAAATAGAACGATTTCCCCTCGGGTAGGTAAATGTTTGATATAGCGTTGAAAATACCATTGACCTTGTTCACGTTCTGAAGGTTTTTCCAATGCGACAACATGTGCTGCCCGAGGATTGAGATGCTCCATAAACCGCTTAATTGTGCCACCCTTACCTGCGGCATCGCGACCTTCAAAAAAGATCACAATTTTCTTATGATGCTCTTTAACCCAACTTTGTACTTTTAATAATTCAGTTTGTAAACGGTGCTTTTCATACTCATATTCTTTCATACCCATTTTTTCAGAATAGGGATAACCACCTGCGGCCTGACTAATCGAGAGTAGAGCTTTGCCTGACATGGCTGTCGCTTGTTCTAATACAAATTTGGGGCTACGTAGATTTTTAAGCTGTTGTTTGGCTTGAGTTTGTATCGGATCTTCTTGCGGAACTTCAGGAACAGTATCGATGCCATCGTTATGAGTGAGAATAGAATCAGTCATAATAAGTTTTCCTTGTCGTGCTTAACGACACTTAAGAGTGAATATCATTTTTATTTTCAGGTGATACATTAGGATAATTTATAGTATTTTTATAATCTTAATATTGTAGAATATCGTGCCTTAATTGACCGTAATATATGAGATTTATCACAAGTTATATGCGAGAAAAAAAATTATCAAAACTGCTGGAATGGTCTGGTGCTTTAACAGGTATTAGTGCAGCAATTTTATTAGCCTTGAATATCCCGATCAGTGCATGGGCATATTTATTTTATTTATTATCCAGCATTCTATTATTACTGTGGAGTCTACGCGAACAGGCACATGGTCTCGCTTTTCAGAACTTTGTATTTATTGCAATTAATCTACTGGGCATATATCGTTGGTTAATTGTCCCATAGGAAATCAACATGGCTGAAAGGATACAAAAAATACTCGCACGGGCGGGTTACGGTTCACGCCGAGAAATCGAACGCTGGATGCAACAAGATGAAATACTGGTTAATGGTAAAAAACCTGAATTAGGTCTTAAAATTACCGAGAATGACCAAGTTATTTTGCGGGGTCAACGTTTGCATTTGGAGCGTAGATTAAAAGCAACCCCCAAAGTTTTGATGTACCACAAACGCTCAGGTGAAGTCAGTACTACCAAAGACCCTGAAGGTCGTCCGACAGTATTCGATCGTTTACCTAAATTATCCAGTGGTCGCTGGATTCAAATTGGGCGACTCGACTTCAATACGGATGGTTTATTGCTATTTACGAATGATGGTGAATTGGCTAATCGTCTTATGCATCCTTCATGGGAAATTGAACGTGAATATGCGGTACGGGTATTAGGTGAAGTTAGTGAAGATATGCTGAAGCAATTGAAATCTGGCGTACAACTCGAAGATGGTGAAGCACATTTTAATCGGATTCAATTTGCGGGCGGTGAAGGTGCGAATCAGTGGTATCACGTTATTTTACAAGAAGGACGTACCCGCGAAGTACGGCGTTTATGGGAAAGCTTTGATTTAAAAGTCAGTCGCTTAATTCGGATTCGCTATGGTGTGGTCAGCTTACCACGTTATTTAGCCCGAGGACGTTATGAAGAGCTTGAGTTTAAAGCCATGCGT
Source organism: Thiotrichaceae bacterium (assembly GCA_015486375.1). Lineage (GTDB taxonomy): Bacteria > Pseudomonadota > Gammaproteobacteria > Thiotrichales > Thiotrichaceae > S015-18. The sequence continues at coordinate 18,645 of WFRR01000159.1, read as the reverse complement.
TCTGTGTATGAAAGTGTCAAATTAGAGCTAAAGAATGATTATGACCCCGCCGCAAAACGGGCTGATAAAAAAGCTAAGTACGGCAACCATCGCGGTAAACAAAAGCCAAGCTATAACAGCAGAAACAGTAAGCAATCAGGTGCTGGCTTATACAACAAAAAACCGCGCAGAAAATAATATTAACAAAAGGTAATTTTTACAATGAAACACTTATTATTTATCCTGAGTTTATTGCTCTTTTCTAATAGCCTATTAGCAATTGAATGTAACCCTGATGGCACACAAGTAGAAATGAATCAATGTGCTTATGATGATTTTTTAAAAGCAGATAAAGCGCTTAATGATACCTATCAAGTCTTAATTAAAAAATCAAAGGGTGACAAAACATATATCAAAGCGTTACGCAAAGCTCAGCGTGCATGGATTGTATTTAGAGATGCTGAACTGGATGCCATGTTTTCTTGTGCAGATGAAGATATTAAGCTTTGTTGGGGCAGTATGATCGGTCTTCTTCATCCCTATGCTAAAGCTGAAATTACGCGTGAACGCACTAAAAAGTTACAGTACTATATTGATAATGGGCAAAATGATTTAGGTGAGTAAAAAGCAGTCATTAATATCTTTTTAACTAAGCGATGAAATTTTCATCGAATATCTGTGGATATTGGGTTATAAATATGTCTACTCACTTTATTTGATCTATAGTAATATAGCCAACTTGATAGCTTAGCTAGAATAAGCTGAGCATTCAAGTTTTTCTTGGACTATATTATAAAATCAAAGTTAAGGTTATTATGAATACGGCAGTTTCAAAACCGACTACACGTAAGTATCATTTCATTTCATCTTTAAAAGTTAGCATATCTATTATTTTGATTATTATGTTAGGTTTTAGCATAATGCTAGTTTTTTTCTTCGACAAAAATAATGAAATTAGTGAACATGACCAAAATGCACAAATGTTCTCTATTCATCAAATAGTTAATTCTACCATTGATCATGCTGAAAAAATTGTATTAGCAGAATCTGCACTCATTGGATTAAAGTCTGATATTCCTCTTGCTTTAAAAGAAGAAAACTACGAAAAATTAAAAGAACTAAGCAGTGCCAGCTATGATTATTTGAAAAAATATAACTCGGTTAATATTCTGGGTTTTCATAATACCGATATGGATTATATAATTAGACTGCATAATTTAAAAAAATCGGGGGATAATATGGCATTAACCCGACCTATGATTTTAGCAGCAAATAAAAGTCAACGAAGTCAGACAGGTTTAGAAATTGGGGTAACAGGTTTAGTTAGTATTCGTGGTATTAGCATTGTTAAGGATAAAGATGATTTTCTGGGTACGGTTGAGGTAGGAATGCTGTTAAACCCTATTCTTGAGCAGGTTAAAAGTCTAACAAATGCCGATATTGCTGTAATTTTAAAGAGTAAATATATTGATGACACTAAAAAAGGAAATAATCGATCTATATTTGGAAACTTAGTTTTATCATTATCAACTGATAGTCAACTATTTTCTAAACTTCTAAAAGACGATTTTATTGGTTTAACTCGCGATATTAAAGTTAAAAAAATTAAGATCAAAGGGGTTAAATATGGATTATTAACCCAGCCGCTCACTAGTTTTAATGGGGAAGTGATAGGCATTTTAAGTATTGTTAGTGATTTTTCTTGGCATCAAAAAAAGACTCAAGAAATATATACAGATTTAATTGTTATTGCTTTATGCTTTTCTATTATTGCGTTTATTCTTTTTAATATTTTACTATTGATGTCATCATCACCGCTTAAAGCGTCTGAGAAAGAGTCATGAGTATAAGAAAATGGGGTCTGACTTTGCTATTTGTATTTTGGAGCTTTATTTTTCAGAATGTCTTAGCTCTGCCATTACAAGATAAACAAACTCAGTCACAGGGTGCAGCATCATCAGCTACCCAGCAAACTCAACTACAAGATAAAATTTCCTCAGGCCCTCAGTCTAAAAATGGAGCAGCAACATCAGAGTCATCAATATTTGATTTACCTCAAAATATTGAATTGCCGCTTAAAGTAAATATTATTATTAATATCAAAGATATTATTGAAATTCGAGAAATTGATGGAATTGCTAAAGTGGATGTAGAAATTATTCAGGAATGGGTCGATCCAGCGGCTAGATTTGATCCAGTTGAACGAGGTGTATGGCGAATTGACCATATTTCTACCTTAGCTGAAAAATATTTAGATACAATTTGGACACCCCATTTGTCTGCAGATAATCGTATTAGCAATATTGAATCGAGAACACTGGCTGTTTCTAACTATTCAAATGGAAAAATCGTTCTTATTGAACGTTATAAAAGTGATTTTCAAATTAATATTGATATGAGAGCTTTCCCATTTGATCGACAACATTTAGTTTTAAAATTCTCTTTGCCTAATTATTCTAAACAAGATGTTATTCTTGTTTCTAATGAAGCCAGTCGTAAAATATCTCAGGTAAATAATAACTTATCAATTGTTGATTGGCGTCCCTTATCTTTAAAAGTACTGAATAAAGAAATAATAGGTTGGAATGCTAATAAATATTCGAGTATGCACTCTCTTGTAACCTTAGAACGTCGTTCTAGCCGTTTTGCACTGCAAACATTTAGTCCTGTCTTTACGATGCTAATGGTATCAATATTAGTACTTTATTCTACAGTTTTGGATGCGAAAACAAAGGCAACTCTCATATTTTCTTCGCTACTGGGATTATCTGCATTAAGTTTTACTTTTGAGTCAACTTTCCCCGGTAGTTTCTCTCTTAATACACCCATTTCTAAAATCATTGCGATTGGTTATTTATATTTAATTGTTATTCTCCTATTTAAGAGTTTTTTAGGAAGTAAATCTAAAAGTAAACTTTATCAAGTGACAGAATCGTATATTAACTGGGGATTGCCAACGATTATGTTTATAATTTGTATTGGTTTAGTGATACGTACAATTCCTCTAGATATATAAAAAAAGCTAGAATAATTTAAAATTAGGCTACATAATATATAGAAAAAATATAGTGTTAGGTAAAAAAATGAACGATGAATACTGGATGCGCTACGCGCTTGAATGTGCGGAGCAAGCAGAATCAGAAGGGGAAGTCCCTGTCGGAGCGGTCTTGGTTTATCAAGATCAATTGGTCGCTAAGGGTTGGAATCAAGTCATTAGCACCCATGATCCTTCTGCACATGCGGAAATTCAGGCGTTACGTTGTGCAGCTAAGCAGCAAAAAAATTACCGTTTACCCAAAATGGACTTATATGTAACCTTAGAGCCTTGTACGATGTGTGCTGGCGCAATGATTCATGCCCGTATCAATCGGCTTGTATTCGGTGCATATGATCCTAAAACAGGCGTTGCGACCAGTTGCGAGCATTTATTTGAAGCGCCTCATCATAATCATCGAATTGTCGTGGTTGGAGGGGTTCTTCAAGCGAGCTGTAGCACACAATTGAAAGCCTTTTTTAAGAAAAGGCGTGAACTTAACAAAAAAAATAGACACAAAGCTGCTTAGCAATAGCGACTATTTCCCACAGCTATGCTGATTGTCCTTGGGTCACTTAAATGTAAGACTAAATACCATGAACTCTCTTCGTAAGACTTTTAGCTTCCTAATTTTTTTAGGACTACTTATTGCACCCACACAAACACTGTTTGCCACTTCCTGTATTAACCTCAGTAAAAAGACGCTGGATAAAAAAGCCAGCCCTTATGCTGCAAGCATTACTAAACATGCTAAACGTTATGGGGTTGATGGTAATTTGGTTAAAGCGGTGATGGCAGTAGAATCCTGTTATAACAATACAGCTGAGTCGCCCAAACAGGCACAAGGTTTAATGCAACTTATTCCTGCAACTGCAGAACGCTTTGGCGTCAGTGATAGTTATGATGCCGACCAAAATATCCGTGGTGGGACAAAATATCTTAGAGTCTTAACCCGTCGTTTCAAAGGCAATCTAATTAAAGCCCTTGCTGCTTATAACGCAGGCGAAGGAACCGTGGATAAATATGACGGTGTTCCGCCTTACAAAGAAACACAACGCTATGTCAAAAAAGTCATGCACGTTTATGCCAAGCTTAGCGGGCAGAAAGTCGCGAATTTACACTTTAATAATAGTAATACACAAAAAGTAGCCCTTGCTTATTTTAAGGGTAAAAAATTTCCCATTGCCTTAGCAGATTCACGCTTTAGCTATAATAAAAAAGGCAGAGTTTCCAGTAGCTACTCGTCCCCATTTGCAAAAGGGAAGCCCGGTCGTTCAGGACGAATGATAAATAAACTAAAAGCACCGCATTTATATAAATCAGGCACTTAATCCGACTCCTATGAATAAGATGATTCTATAAAATTCATCTTATTGATACAATGTATCCGTAATTTATTGGGTGCAATGCTCAAAACTATCGCAATACATATTGAAATCCCAAATTCAGCACACACTGTGCGTATTTCTATATAATCGTCTCATAGCTTTTCAAAGAATTACAGTGACTCCATTATGAAAATTAAAATAATTCCTTTATTGATCGCCTCAGCACTGTTGGTCGCTAATAGCGCATCGGCAGAAAATTTATTACAGGTGTATCAACATGCGAAAGCTTATGATCCACAATTAAAATCGGCTGAAGCAGGCTTTCGTGCTACCAAGGAAAGCATTAATCAGGCAAAATCTGCCCTAAAACCGCAAGCAAATTTAACCGCTAGCAGTACACTCAGCATTCAAAATCAGCATGATTCTGCTTTTAGAGTCAGTAATGGTTATTCCAATATTAGTAATAGTAGTTATTCATTAAGTATCAGTCAGGCCATTTATCGAAAAGAACTAAAAGCACAACTAGCCCGTACTCGGGCAGGCGTTTCTCAAGCACAGTCAGAGTTAAAAGGACGACGACAAGAGCTATTAATTCGTACCGCAGAAAGCTATTTTAATGTCTTGCTTAATCAAGAAAATTTGAGTTTTGCAGAAGCTGAGAAAACCGCGATTGGTAAACAACTCGATCAAGTCAAAGCCTATTTTGAAGCAGGTATTTTAGCGATTACGGATGTTAAAGAAACACAATCTCGTCATGATCAAGCAGAAGCACAAAAAGTGAATGCGGCCAATCAAGTCGCGCTTGCTAATGAAACCTTAAAAGTAATTACAGGACGTAAATATAAAAAGTTGTTGGGTATCTCGAAAGGTATTCATTTGAAACAGCCTCATCCCGCCAAACTTGAAGCGTGGCTAGGGATAGCAGAAAAAAATAGTAAAAATATTCAAGCAGCACAACAGGCTGTACTAGTCGCGCAAAAAAATGTCGAACAACAGCGTGCAGAACGTAAACCTAAAGTGGATGTTGTCGCAAGACATACAGGTACAATTGTTGAAGATTTTGATACAGGTACATCCAACCGATTACAAGATGATACTTCTATTAGTATTCAACTCAATATGTCTTTGTATGATAGTGGTTTGATTTCTTCAAAAGTACGGGATGCTCGTCATCGTTTACAAGGCAGTCGGTATGAGCTAGAACTACAAAAACAATTGGTGGTACAACAAGTCAGTTCTGCTTATTTAACCGTGAGTTCTGATATTAGCCGTGCTTCCTCACTTAAACAGGCATTAACCTCCGCAGAAGTTGCTTTAGAGGCGACTCAAGCAGGTTTTGAGGTAGGCACAAGAACGGCTGTGGATGTTTTACTGTCTTTACGAAATGTATTTGCGGCGAAGCGTGATTATACCAGCGCGCGTTATAACTATTTATTAAATATGTTAAAGCTGAAACAAGCGGCCGGTACGATTAACGCGAATGATCTAAAACAAACCACCGCGTTATTAGGACATTAAAATGAATTTATCCAATTTGACTCACATCACGCACTGCGCCGCGTGATGCAGAGGTCGTCATCGCGGCATAGGCTTTTAAAGCCGAACTGACTTGGCGGTCACGATTAACAGGCTTCCATGCGTTCTTGCCTTTCGCCTGCATGACTTCGCGACGTTGTTGCAAGGCTGCATCACTGATTGCAATATTGATACTGCGCTTAGGTATATTAATATCAATCTGATCACCTTCTTCAACTAAACCAATTGCGCCACCTTCTGCGGCTTCAGGGGAAGCATGTCCAATTGATAGCCCTGATGTACCGCCTGAGAAGCGTCCATCGGTAATTAAAGCGCAATCTTTACCCAAACCTTTTGATTTTAGATAACTGGTGGGATACAGCATTTCCTGCATACCTGGCCCGCCTTTAGGTCCTTCATAACGGATTAGTACCACGTCACCCGCAACAATTTCATCTGCAAGAATAGCCGCAACCGCCGTATCTTGTGATTCAAAAATTCGGGCTGTCCCCGTAAAGGTTAGAATACTTTCATCCACGCCTGCGGTTTTGACAATACAACCATCAGGCGCAATATTGCCATATAACACGGCTAAGCCACCATCGAGTGAATAGGCATTTTCTTTATTGCGGATGCAGCCATTAGTACGATCAAGGTCTAATTCCCAACGTTTATTTTGACTAAAGGCTTGTTGAGTCGGTACATTTCCAGGGGCAGCTTGATAAAACGTTTGTACTTCCGCATCCTGACTGATGGTTACATCCCATTTATCTAATGCTGCCTGCATCGATTCTGCGTAAACCGTATTGCAATCACCATGAATTAAACCTGCACGATTCAACTCGCCTAATAAAGCCATCACACCGCCTGCACGATGCACATCTTCCATATGGTAAAGTTGGGTGGCAGGGGCGACTTTGGATAAATTAGGTACAAGGCGGGAAAGACGATCAATATCATCCATTGTAAAATCAACTTCTGCTTCTTCCGCTGCTGCTAATAAGTGTAAAACCGTATTAGTTGAACCGCCCATGGTAATATCTAAGCACATAGCATTTTCAAAGGCTTTTTTAGTCACAATGGAACGAGGCAATACCGTCTCATCATCTTGCTCATAGTAACGCTTAGCTAAATCCACCACTAAACGTCCTGCCCGTAAAAATAATTCTTGGCGATCTGCATGGGTGGCTAAGAGTGAACCATTACCGGGGAGTGAAAGCCCCAGTGCTTCTGTTAAACAGTTCATGGAGTTTGCTGTAAACATGCCTGAACAAGAACCACAGGTGGGGCAGGCCGAACGTTCCATCTCCATAACGTCTTTATCGGATTGTTTATCATCCGCAGCAGAAACCATTGCATCAACCAAATCAAGATGAACCACTTTACCTTGAATGACCGCTTTGCCCGATTCCATGGGGCCACCTGAAACAAAGACCACGGGAATATTCAGGCGTAAGGCTGCATTTAACATGCCAGGGGTGATCTTATCGCAGTTAGAAATACAGACCAGTGCATCCGCACAGTGTGCATTGACCATGTATTCCACTGCATCAGAAATAATTTCTCGGGAAGGTAGGCTATACAACATGCCACTGTGTCCCATCGCAATGCCATCATCGACGGCAATGGTATTAAACTCCTTCGCGACGCCACCTGATTTTTCAATTTCACGGCAAACCATTTGTCCTAAATCTTTTAAATGCACATGACCGGGGACAAACTGTGTAAATGAATTCGCAACGGCAATAATGGGTTTATCAAAATCTCCATCTTTCATACCCGTAGCACGCCAAAGTGAACGCGCTCCTGCCATATTACGTCCGTGTGTGGTGGTTCTAGAGCGATATTCTGGCATAGCTTTCTTCCTATTCTTGATTCGTTTAAAGTGAGACATTAGTGTAACTAAAAGGAAAATATTATGGAATCGCGTATTAAAGTTGAAAATATCCGTTGTGGTGGCTGTGCGAATAGCATTCGTAAAAAGCTCTCTGAAGATAGTCGGATTGATAGTGTCGAAGTTGATATTGAACAGCAAACCGTCATTATTCGCACTGAAAATGATGATTTAAACGCAGTCAAAGCTGATGCTGTACAAAAATTATTACATTTAGGTTACCCCGAAAAAGGTTCGGTCGAAGGGCTGCAAGCCTTGAAGGGTAAGGCTAAGTCGGTTATTAGTTGTGCAATTGGAAAGGTAAGTTAATAAAAAACAAAAGATTATTCAGCTTAAAGTCAAATAAGAACAGATAGAATTTTATTCACTTCCTACTGTAATCTACCTAAATTGGGTTAGCGCGTAGGGGTTAATAAAAACAAACTGAGGTATACAAAGATGAAAAAATTTTTCTTTATAGGAGTTTTAGCTTGTCTTTTTTCTTTAAGCGCGTCCACTTATGCGGCGACATCATTAAATGATTGTGATCAAAAACTGATTCATGCGAGTAAGGCTTGTAAAAACATAGATAAGGCAGATGAGAGGGAAGAATGCATCATGGAGCATCTTACTGATACAGAATGCCAATTGGAGGTTATCAAAGATGAAAATGTTGATATTTGTGAGGAATGTAAACCTGTTTACTGAAACAGCCACATCATATTCAAACCATCAGCTGAGGTTTCAAAGCGGAAAATAGTGTAAAATAGTGTATAGTCGAGAACATTCCCTCCCTCATCGAGGGAGAGTAATCTTAGGGCAATATTATTTTAATTAATAACTATTTTATAGGGTTTCTAGTTTGGGCTTCTTATTATCAGAATAATTACAACGGGCTACTGTAATTGTTCTACTTATTTAAGTAAGTTTCTAAAAATCCGTTTCGTCTAAAGTTGGGCATCATCCTTGATACCCAAGCCTCTAAAAATTCATCTTAGGTTCAGATTAGTGGCTTTCACTCTTTACTAACGCTCTATCATTTGATTGGTTGACAGGTATCTTCAATAATTTTTAAAAAGCTTTAAATTTACCTATTTACTTGTCATCAATACTGCTTGAGTGCTTTCAAACGTGAAGCGTAATTTATCGAAAAACAGATACACATACACCTTATCAAAGACTAACGGAACAAAAATGCAGATAAAAGTTCGGCTTTGTTTAGACAGCAGACAATCACTGCCAAAAAAATATAAAATTGATTACTCAAGAGAAATAGCACTTGAGTCTCTCTACACTTTCCCCTAAACTGTCGCGTTCTTTAAATAGCAATAACAATTCGCTATGCCTCTTCGGGGGTAACTTTGATTTACAATTAATGGAGCCGCGCTTTTCGTCTCTGACTCAATAGAGGGATATTTCCAGCGCGAGACTAAAGATGAAAACATTCAGTGCAAAACCTGCTGAAGTCAAACGCGATTGGTATGTCGTTGATGCAGATGGAAAAACCTTAGGGCGTTTAGCCAGTGAAATCGCACATCGCTTACGTGGCAAACACAAACCAGAATATACACCTCATGTTGATACGGGTGACTATATTGTTGTTATCAATGCAGAAAAAGTACGCGTAACAGGTAACAAAGCCAAAAATAAGATGTATTACCATCACACAGGTTATATCGGTAACTTAAAGTCAACTAACTTTGCGAAGTTAATTCAAGAACATCCTGAGCGTGTTTTAGAGCTTGCGGTTAAAGGAATGTTACCTAAGAACTCATTAGGGCGTACTATGTTCAAAAAGATGCGTATTTTCGCAGGTGGCGAACATACACATCAAGCACAGCAACCACAAGCATTGGAAATTTAAATCATGGCTGAAACACAATATTACGGAACGGGACGACGCAAATCTTCATCAGCGCGAGTCTATATGAAATCAGGCAGCGGCAACATTACCATTAATAAGCTGCCTATTGATGAGTTTTTTGGTCGTCAAACATCACGCATGATCGTTCGCCAACCCCTTGATTTAGTAGAAATGACCGACAAGTTTGATATTAATATCAGTGTTGCAGGCGGTGGTAACAGTGGTCAAGCTGGCGCGATTCGTTTAGGGATTGCAAGAGCATTACTTAAGTATGACGAGTCAATGCGTGGTGATTTAAAAGCCAAAGGCATGTTGACCCGTGATGCTCGTAAAGTAGAACGTAAGAAAGTCGGTCTACACAAAGCTCGTCGTGCGACACAGTTCTCAAAGCGTTAAAAATTTTATACACGTTTTTATTTGCTTTACAAAAAAGCCACTGCATTGACAGTGGCTTTTTTTTGCCTAAAATACTATTTAGCTGTCACAGAATGAACTGAACAACGGTCTATTTTTAGGTTAAATCTCTTGTAGCGAAGACTTAATTAGCGACGAAAATAGTGCATTGCAGCGGGTAAGCTAGCCTTTAAACGACTTAAGCGACTGGCTTCTGAAGGGTGTGAGCTTAAAAAGTCTGCACTACTGCCTGATGTGCCGAAGATCTGAGGAGCTTGTGACCAAAAATTAATTGCACCTTGTGGGTTATAACCCGCTTTTGCCATAATCAACATACCTGTATGGTCTGCTTCATATTCCATTTCACGACTATAAGAATTAACAAATAAACCTTGTCCTAAAGTCCCTGCAATTTTCCCTGCTAATTGACCTTCTGCTGCACCGATTTGATTACCAATCACATTACTTAAAACACTCGCGGCAATTTGCACACCTGCCGTACGATTTTGTACGGTTGGATCTGCATGATGACGACTGGTGATATGGGCAATTTCATGTCCCACTACCGCTGCTAATTCAGTATCATTGGGCACACGTCTGAGTAACTCTTTATAAACCACAATCGTATTACCATTGACGGCCATTGCATTCACTTGACGGCCTGCATCGGCAATAATGACAGGGTAACTAAATGAGCCTAAGCCTGCGGCACGTGATAAACGGCGTACTAGATTGTTGACACGCTGATAATCAGCACCTGACTTATATAAACTCATCCCCTGTTTTTGTCCTAACTCTTGCACAATTACTTGCTGAGTTTGCGCGAGACTATTTTGAGTCGGAACAACTGCCTGCGGAATGGCATTCGGAGTAAAACTTTTCGTCGGACCTGTTGAACTACAAGCACTGATAGAAAGTGATAATACGAAAATTTGTAGGTAATGTGTAAGCCGTTTAGATAACATATCTTTTCCTTTGGGTCGGTTTTTTAGGGGTCAAGCTAAGAGACTGTTCTATTGTCGGACAGCCTCCCTAATACAAACGGGGAGCGGTTGTATTGGTTTTAATCAGTGCCGAACTAATGGCTGTACTGATAGAAGTACTAATACTATCGGCTAAACGTTCAAGTACATCTTTTTCTGCCGTAAAATTTACCTGTTCTTCTGCCTTAATCACTTCACGGGCAACATAAGTATCACTACCTAATTTATCAGCTAAACCCAATGTAATCGCATCTTCGCCTGTCCAAAATAAGCCTGTAAATATATCAGGATTATTACTTAAGCGTTTACCTCGACCTTCTTTCACTACATTTTTAAATTGTGTATGCGTATGCGCTAACATGGTTTCTAAATGTTGCACTTCTGCCGCTTCAATCGGTTTAAAGGGATCTAATATGCCTTTATGTTCACCTGCGGTAATCAAACGACGTTCAACCCCGAGCTTTTCCATTGCACCAACAAAGCCAAAAGCATCCATCCGCACCCCAATTGAGCCGACAATACTGGCTTTATCTACATAAATTTCATCCGCAGCAACGGCAATATAATAACCCCCTGATGCACATACATCACTAACGACAGCGTAAACAGGAATATCAGGGTATTTTGCTTTAAGACGATAAATTTCATCATTGATATAACCCGCTTGAACAGGACTGCCCCCTGGACTATTAATACGAATCAACACCCCTTTAGTGCGCTGATCTGCAAACGCTTCTTGTAGGCTAGCATTGACAAACTCTGCACTGGCTTCAGCACCGTCCATAATCACCCCTGTAATATCTACAACAGCGGTAATTTCATCAGCATCACTGGCAGTGCTACTATCGGATAAATCGCTGCTCATGGCGATTATAAAGATTAAAAAATAGCTCAATAAAGCTAATTTAAAGAAAATACCCCAACGTCTTGACCGTCGCTGCTCTTTAATACCTTCTAAAGCAATTTCTTTTAAAGCATTGACTGCTTTATTATTATCGTCCATACAATTTCTATCCTTTCCTAGAATTAATCAATGTTTGCTTCACTACTGAGCCAATCAGGAATTTCACTGACCATTGAGACCAAACCAACGGGATTCTGCTCAAATAAACGCTCACGTCCATGTACGCCACAGTCAACTGCCAGCGAATCCATACCAAAATTATTCGCCATTTGTAAATCGTATTCACTATCACCAATCATTAAGGCATTTTCTATTTCTACATTATAATCCACCACAATTTCGTCTAACATCATGGGATGAGGCTTGGAGAAGGTTTCTTCCGCTGTGCGAGTAATTGGGAAAAATTGCTCCAAATTGGTAGCTTCTAGTTCTTTATCCAAACCTCGGCGAGATTTTCCTGTGGCAATCGCCAACATAAAACCTGCTTCATGTAATGTTTCAATGGCATTATATGCGCCAGAAAATAGCTGACTTTGTGGCATATCATCAGAAAAAAAAGCTGCACGGTAGTGATTGACCAAAGTATTGACTAAATAATTATCAGCATTAGGATATAAAGCTTGAACCGCTTCTTCTAAACCTAAACCAATAATATCTCGAATTTCTTCATAGCTGCGTGCTTCTAAATTTTCTTCAACAATAGCCTGCTGCATACAAGCAACAATAGTGGCTTCTGAATCCATTAGCGTGCCATCCCAATCAAAGATTAAGAGTTGATATCGATTATTCATTATTTGATTCTGGCTCTAGTTGCTGTAAAACTTTTTGTAGATCATCCGCTAAAGGGGCTTTAACATCATATGATTGTCCTGTCGTGCTTAAGTAAAAGCGGATCCGCACCGCATGTAAAAATAAGCGTTTTAGACCGTATTTTTGATAATTACGATTGGCTTTGAAATCACCATAACGATCATCGCCTAAAATTGGAAAATTCAAATAGGCAAGTTGAGTACGGATTTGATGCATACGACCCGTCAGAATTTGCACATTCAATAAGCTCGCCCGAGAATAATTGGTATTTAAACGAAAAATACTGGTGGCAATTTTACCCCCCGCTTGTACCTGCATTTTTTGCCATTGTCCGCGTTGCTTCTTTAATTCGAGTTTGACCGTTTTTTCAGCTTCATGCCAAGGACCTAAGACTAAAGCTTGATACTGCTTTTTAATCTTTCCTGCATGATCGTCACGAAGTAATTTATGTAACTCAGTTAATGTTTGGCGATTTTTTGCCAACATCACAATACCACTGGTTTCTTTGTCTAAACGATGCACTAATTCAACATAATCTATACTAGGGCGTAATTGACGAAAGGTTTCAATTAATCCAAAGCGAATACCACTGCCGCTGTGTACAGCAAGCCCCGACGGTTTATTGATAAAAATAATATCTTTATCTTCGAGCAAAATACTTTGTTCAATCTGTTTAAGTAGATACTCAGGTGCGTTGGAAACATCGTTATTTAAATTAAGGGTGACAGGCGGAATACGAACAATATTACCGATTTGTATTTTTCGATCAGGTTTAACGCGTTTTTTATCAATCCGTACTTCACCTTTGCGAATAATGCGATAGACCATGCTACGCGGTAGGGATTTTAGTTTCTTCATTAAAAAGTTGTCAATACGTTGACCGCTTTCATGGCTAGTTACAGTATAGAACTCGACACTGGTTCTCTGAGAGTTTTGGCTAGATTCAGGCATAGTTGCGGGAATATACTGCGAAGTCACTAATCTTAGCAATATAAAATCTTAAATTTACTCGATCAAACTGTAAATGCCTAAAAGATAGGCTATTGAACGGTAAAAATTAGCTCAACTTATCCCCATCGAGAAATTCGTAATTTACCATTACCCTTTGCTTCCATTAAGGTCGTTTTAGCACTATAACGTCTCTTTACAATATAGCTCGGCTCAGATGAGTAAGTGACCCTTGACTGAGTAATTTCTTTATATTCATTAAAATCAACAACAACCTCTTCGACATACTGATTGACCATTGCCATACTACTGACCCGGGTGGCTGAAGAAGCATCACGTACATCATCATAAGAACCGACCGCTAAGACCAATTGACGCACATTATTATCATTGTCTCTGGTTACTTTAATTACATTGACGGTATGGTCAAAACTTGCATTGCCCGTATGATCAATAAAAATTATATTACCTGCTTTTAATTTATCTATAGGGACTTCGGGTTTAGATAAATCCCCCCGATTACTTTGTGATGACATCCAAGGATATAAAACCGTTGCCGCTTTAGCGACTTGCTTAGCCGAGGTTTTAGGGTATTTGAGGTTAACCCCATAAATAACCGAATGGGCGGAATCTAAGGCTTGTACCTTTTTTAAACTTGCATAATTTGGACGATCAACCTGTATACGCCAATCTTGTACAAACTTAGCCACGCGACTGAATAATCCTCTTGGCTGTACGGCTGTTTGTATTACCCAGCTACGTTCCTTGAATGAACCTTCTGAAGATTTCGGTAAAGGCAAGATAATCAAACTATCTTGTCTAAGTTGTTTTCTAAATTGATCCATAAAAAATAAAGCTAACGATTTACAATCGGCTTCGACTCTATTTTCCTTTAGAATTTTCCAATAACGTTCAACAAATTCCCCATATGCCTTTTGAATCACTTCCGAGTCCCAACGGCTATTTGCGCCCCGACGTTCGACTAGCAAGGTTGGCATCCCTAAAGCATGAAAGTCAGATAAATAGTTCATCGCCTTCATCGCTGTCTTTAAGACGGGAGGACGTAAATCTAAGTGTGACACGGCTTTATCGAGGTAATAAAGATCATCAACATTCACTTCACCTGTTTGCGTTAGGGGAGGTGTACTTTGTTGAAAGGATTTAACCGCTCTTTGCGTCAAACGACCAAAATCACCATCACAGAGATAACTCAGATGTCCTAGACGACCGAGCGCGTATTGAATGGCGACTACTTGATTCCCTTTAGAGCCTTTTTTTATTATTGTTTTGAAGCCAGAAGGAAAAGCATTTTTTAATGCGCTATCTTGAATTATTTCCTGAGTATCCAGCAACTCTGCATGTGTAGAGCCTACCATCCTGATTTTCCTTATCATAAATACCCCATGAGCATAGTATTTTTTTATGATTTTATTCAGGTAAAGTACAGAGTTTTAGTGATGAGTGCGACAAAAAAGACGAAGGTTTGACCAAGCCTTAGATAAAGGCTTGATCAGGAAGCGATAATAATCGCTTGATTTTATTGATCTACATATAACTTACATCTATCAGAATAGATACTATTGAATACTAATAGCCTGTATTTTAGGCTTTCCCGTCATACTAATAAGGTCTGAATTTGAACAGTTAGAATCAGTAAAACATAAAATACGTGATTCTAAATGACGATAATCAGGATTAAATGTACCACGGCGTAAATAAGTATAGGCAGGCTTAATATCGGTATTTAAATCATCAATATTTGTTTCGCCAAATACACTATTTTGGTCATCGTTTTGGCAGGCTGTAAATTGTTTATTGTTATCCGCATATTCTTTACATTGATGATAGTTACCCTTCACACCATAATGAGGATCATTAGGCTGCATGGATAAAGCCGTATGAGCAAGATTGACCGTTTTAAATTGCGGCTCAAGTGTATTGAGTGCTACGTTGATAATCTGCTTACATTGCTGACTCGCATCGTTTGCAATTTTTGTATTGACACTGGGATCAATGGATTGATACCAAATTAAAGCCCGACGCTCATTACGCGTTTGACAGAAAAACGTTCGGGCGGCAGAGGCATTGATGGTTTGATCATCAGCACTGACTGCCATTAATACAGGCACATCCAGTGTATATTCTGGCTTCGTCATATCTTTGGTTAATTGATAAAACTGACTGCCTGCATTCAATGAAAACGATTCATAGCGTGCAGCATCTTGCTCAGAAAATACACCCATCCACTCCCACTCTTTAACATAACTTACGATAGGAGAAAGGAATGCCCATGGAGAGTTTGCTTTAACTGCGGCTGATAACAGTACTAACCCTTTAATTTTATCATTTCTATGATTTGAGTCGGTTTCGGGATGTTGCTTAATATAGTTAATACTTAATGAAGTGCCTGTTGAGAATCCCACTAGGTATAATTCTGAAATCGTTGCCTCTGTTTGGAAACTATTGACACCGTATTCAACAATGCGATTCCAATCTTTATACTGCATATCCAGTGTATCGCCGACAATCGTCCCATGTCCCGGCAATAAAACAGCTCGAATCAAACTACAAGGATTTGCTTGACTTAAAGAATCGCTAATACTACGCATTAAATACGGCGAATCAGTTAAACCATGTACCAAGAGAAAACCCTTATTTGCGCCCTTGCTGGCATCGGTACAACGATCACTATTGAGTTTAGGCACTTGAAATGGGCTACGCATCGCAGCCGCTTCTGCAAGCGTATAATTACCTAAATAATTACGATCAGCAGGACGATGTGCTTTTAATACCTGCTCAATATTTTGCTGACTTTTCGCAATATAATCACTGAATACGACATCATCTGTTGGCACAAAAGCCGCTTTACCCGATTTCTGTAATAGTGGATCATTGTCAGAACAAGCGATTAATAGGATAGAAATACCGCCTATTAAGCCAAATCGTTTAAAATTGAATTGAAACATAAATATAAATCTCACTAAAATTAGACAGAGAGAAGCAGTTTAACAATAGAAAGGAAAAATTGAAGTCCAACCAATCTATTGAAAAATAAAAGCCAATAAAAAATATTGCCTAGCTATATTTATCGGAATCAAGCAAACCATTCAGTTCATCAAAGCGTTCGGGATGACGAATAAATTGGGATAAATAATTTGCCAGATGAATATCCCATTCCACTTGGGTTCGCTGGATGTGCGGCTTTGCCATCCAGTAGCCCTGATATTCCACCATCCAATCGACATCAATTGCGCTGGGATCATCACCGCGTTTTGTTAAATATTTTTTAATCAAATCCCGATTGCATTGCCAATCTAAATCCATTGCAAAGCTTGGAGAAAATTCTTGTCGTGTTGAACCTTCCCCGCTTAAATTGTCGCACAATGCTGGTTTTTTAGGCGATTCTCTCGAATCGGGGTTGTTATTGTTGTTGTAAAGATGTGGGTTGTACCTCGTGTTGTTGCTTGTTTTTAAATCGTTGTAAGTCACTGTTTTTAAATTTAAAAGATCGACTGTTGCTTCTGTGTACCTCGTGTTGTACCTTTTTTGGACGGAATAATGCCTTGCTTCAAAAGGCAGGTAAAAAACGTATTTTCCGCGATCCACCAGCAGGTCTATAGCTTGCATACGGGCAAGGGTACTACGGATTTTCTGGGGTGTAGGGGTTGAGCCTTTGCGTCCATTGACGGTCGATACCGATAAGCGTTCCCGCAAAAAGGCATGATTGATTTTATAGGTGATGCCTGCAATATAGGTTTCGTAACACATAATAGAAAGTAGACACAGATACAATTTAGACAGTTCAGGCGGTTCTTCAATTAATCTATCTAAGGCTTGGGTCGAAAAGGCAGGCATTAGAATACCTCCTTATGTCGAGGTGAGCGACGGACAGATTGCGTGCTTGTGGGCGAGCTTCTATCAGTCTTATTTTGACGGGATATTGTAGGACGCGGTGATTTAATTTGATTCTGATCAAGATCACAAAAACGCGCATATTCTCCCTGAAATTGTTGTTGAATCGTGCCTGTTTGTCCATTGCGAAATTTACGAATAATAATTTCAGCTTTGCCCTTATTTTCCGTTTTATTCGGGTAGTAAATTTCATCACGATACAAAAATAGAATCATATCGGCATCTTGCTCAATAGCACCCGAATCGCGTAAATCCGACATTATTGGGCGTTTATTGGGACGTTTATCCACCTCTCGGCTGAGTTGAGATAACAGCACAATCGGCAAATTAAATTCTAAGGCGGTACGTTTTAATTCACGGGTAATTTCAGAGATTTCTGCATTGCGATTACTCTTGGTTTCAGAGGCGGCCATAAGCTGCAAGTAATCAATTACAATTAAGCCCAGTCCATTAAATTTCTTCTCTAACCGTCGGATTAGACGGCGACAACTGGCACGAATATCCGCGACTTTCAGGGAGGCACTGGCATCAATAAAAATATTACGTTGCTTGAGTTGTTCCGCATGGTGCTTTAACTGTGTCCACTCAGAATCATTGATATCCCACGGTTGGCGGATTTTATCCGAATGAATACTGGAGGTACTAGAAAGCAAACGCTGAGCTAATTGATGACGGGGCATTTCCATAGAAAATACCGCGACAGGCTGGGTTTTGGCCACGGCAAAGACGCTATTCATGGCAAAGGTGGTCTTTCCCATTGAAGGTCGTCCCGCCACAATAATTAAATCCCCTGCGGCAAAACCGCTGGTATGTTGATCTAAATGTTGACTGCCTGTTGTCACGCCTAAAAGCGGTTGATCCGATTTTTTCTTAGACAGGCGTTGCATTTCATCCAATGTCGTGTCAATTACTGTACTGATTGGCAGCATAGCGCGAGCAGTGTTAGCAAATGAATTTGCTAATTTAAACGCTTTAGATTCTAACTGACTAATAATCTCTTTAGCGGTTAACTCACCACTATTGAAAGCCGTATGCAAAGTATGCTCATTTATTTCAATGATTTGTCGTAGCACATAGGTTTCTCGAACAATCTTGGCATAGG
>WFRR01000158.1 GCA_015486375.1 Thiotrichaceae bacterium | reverse complement strand
CTAACTGCTGTGATGCAACAATCGGTTCAATATCTGTTGAATAACAGTCAAACCAATCGTCTCAATGCTGAAATTGGTTTACTGCGGCAGCAGATAGTTACTGAACTGGCGAAAACAGATGATACCATTCCGGAAAATCTGGCATTCAATACATCGACCAGTGTGCTTGGGCAATTAAAGGTTCAGAAAGAATTAACTGATGCCCAAATTGCAGAAATGCAGGCTAGAACCACTAATGAAACAAACTTGGCGGCATCGAATATAGATGTCAATACGGCTAAGATTTCTGATATTACTGCCAATATTACTGATCGGCATGATAATATTGTTTCTGAAATTTCATTACGTTCTGCCCAAGAAGATCAGATTACTGCTAATATTGATAAAATCAATTCTGATATTTCTGTCAATGCTGCCCAGATTCGTAAGATTGATGCCGATATTTCTGATCAGCACGCAAAAATAACCTCAGATATTTCAGTCAATGATTCCTCTATTGACAAAATGCAAGGGGAAATATTGCTGCTTGGCCAAAAGACAATTACGGAATTAGCCCAAACATGCGCTACATTACCCACTAAAGCTGTTGACCCGGGTAATACCAATCCTTGGCTCAACGATAGCAGCACACTTAATGGTGTAATGGGTAAACAAGCTGATTTATACAAAGCGCAAACTGATGGTTTTGCTCGTGATGCTGAACAGAAATTGGCTAAAATTATGGTCGATACCTGGTCAGTGCGTATGGGTGCTGGAGATCAACCATTAGCCACAAATGCTGGATTAGGAGATGCTGATATTCGCGAAGTAATTAATTTTGCTCGGACTAATATTGGCAACACTCCTTAACCATTAATCACTTGTATTGACAAATACCTAAAAAAATGGAAGAATGTGTTTACATGTTCTTCCATTTTTTTATGTGAGTATTGCTATGGCCTTTATCGGTGGATACACAGTTAAAGTTTGGTCTTACAGCTATCCTTTAATTGAAGATACTTCTACTTCCAATCTTGATTTAATTCTTCATGCTGTCCTAGGTAATACAAGTATCCCTGCAGAATTTATCCAACGAGATTGTTTTGGCCATCGTATGCATCTCAATGCATATATGCAATATGCAGAAGATGAATATTATTTTGGTTTACCCAGCAGTCAAGCTGGAGGATTTAATAATGTTGACCAGCAGGATTTAATTACTGCTATTGAAGATAATTTAGGTGAAGATATTGCTTTGCAGGATTTTAGCGTTAAAACAATGTCTGCTACATATGCTGCACTTCCTTTCCTTACTGAAACCCGCCAATTGGATTTAGATACTGATATTATTCATAACCCTCCGGCTTTAAATCCCCTTATTCCAACTGATTGGGAAAATATTTATTTATACAGTATTGATTTATCGACAGACGGTACTGAAGCTTTAATTCGCTATTTGATTACTTATGCACCGGAGGCAGGGTCTGAAGAACCTCCGCAATATTTCTATGATATTGAAACAGTTGCGATTCCCGCAGATGTGAATATCGGATCGCTATATTGTATTGCTCGTTTTGCTCGTAATGCTACCCCAGATATTCAAGAATGGTGGATGTATGATTTAGAGCATGGCACTGAATATCCAGACTTAGGAGAAAGTTTAACTGATTTTCAGGAACATAATACATTTATGCCGGTTATTCCTATTCGTAATCATAATCGAGATTTAACTGATGAGGCACATCAAGATACGGATTTATTCAAAACCAGCGAACAATTATTGAAAAAAATGGGGATTGATCTTTTAGCAGTTGCAGCCGCATTAAATGATAATCCGGATATTGATGAAATTGACCATGCGTTTATTACGCATATGGTTGATCTGCAAACAGCGACACCTGAAGAATTATATTATCTTGGTTTACTATTTGAGTATATTTATGAACATGCCCGTTTTAGTGAATTAGACTATATTGAAGCTTTGACCAATAATGAAGAACGTAAAGAAAATGTTAATACGTTTGAATTTACAGATACTACCAATGGCTGGATTGGCGTATCCGAAGCTAATTTTCGCATGAGTATTCGTTATTCATATGCCACTGTAAAAACTAAAATAGGTAAAATTGGCCCTCAATTTACCGGAACCAAGGAAATCTATCATAAAGCGGTACAAGCTACTTTTGACGATTTGAATCCTGTTGATGATTATTTTTTAAAAATTCAATATCAAATAGATGAAACTTCTTACAAAGAAATTATTATTTGCAACGCGGTGCATCGTAATGATATTTATCATGACCATGCTGCCATGACTGGACTAGTATCTGTATTGGAAGATCCCGATGAACATGGTTTTTTATTACCAATACATTATGGTTTATTGTTAACACTGCCTAAAAAGAATCAAGATATAATTTTAAATAAAACCTTCAGAATTATTTTAAATAGCTATATTAAAAAAGCAATTCCTTGGTATGCTCAAGGATGGTTTCAAGTTATTAAAATGGTAATCGCTGTAGCATTAGCATATTTCTCCGGCGGCAAGTCTATGATGATGCTGGCTGCTGAAATTGCTGCTGAAGGAGTTGTATATGTTTTACTTACAATTATGGGGTATTTTGCTTTTATAATG
>WFRR01000157.1 GCA_015486375.1 Thiotrichaceae bacterium | reverse complement strand
TGACAATTGTTTTCTGTAGGAGAAATAAATAAATTTTCATCATAGTTACTTGCCTTTTTATGCCCACCAAATAAAGCTTGTTTATCTACATCGGCTTGATTCTCAGGCGCACTGGCTGATAAGTTATGATGATCAAAACGTAATTTATTATAGATTGATTTAGGTTTAATATGCTCTACGTGAAACCCATATTCATTGAGACTAATTTCAGAGTAAGCACATAAACCGAATTGTTCAGTTTTTAGGTGCTGTCTTAATAATTCTCGACCTTCTTTGAATTGATCCCATGTAATATTTTTCTTAAGTGCTTCTGCTAATATCTTTTCTAATGCTTGGCTCAATGGTTTTTTATGAATATATCGCATTTATTTTCTCGCAGATAGGATCTTTCTACGACGTATAATTAAATCAGCCATTGACAAATCTGTATGACTTTTACCTAATTCATTTTCTAAGGCTTTACGTTGGGCTTGCTTATCTTCTGATAAATCACCATTTTCAGCCCAATCTAAGTAATTATTCAAATCATGTACTAATGGATTATCAGGTCTAGCTGAAACATCCATAATGGTTTCCAATGTATCAGCAATAGATTCACCATAGGATTGCACCAAGGGCTGATTAGCTGTACTTTTACCTGTATTGAAATCCACTTTAATTTCACGAATATTTTCTTTTTTAACGGTACTTAATACTGCTGGACTATGTGTGGTAATAATAAACTGCATCTTAGGAAAACATTGGCGAAAATCAGCAATAACATGCTGTTGCCACTTAGGATGTAAATGTAGGTCTATTTCATCAATGAGTACAATGCCAGCAGTTTTGCTGGGCGCATGTTGTTTCAAATGCGGATTTAAAGCACAACAGCGCATGGCAAGTTCAGCCGCAATCGCAAGGATGGATTTTGCCCCATGACTCAGTTGATCAATGTCGAGCCGAATCCCTGCTTTAGTCACGGCTTGAATACTTTTAGTTTTGGCAAAATACTTAACTGTTTTAATTTCCACTTCTCGACTTAACATCGTTGCTAAAATAGAGGACACTGCGATTAGATGTGTATTGGGTTCAGGTATTCCCGTTCCACCTTCTTGTTCCATTTCTAGGCGTGCTTCTAAGCCTGATAATTCTCTC
This sequence comes from Thiotrichaceae bacterium, assembly GCA_015486375.1. GTDB lineage: Bacteria > Pseudomonadota > Gammaproteobacteria > Thiotrichales > Thiotrichaceae > S015-18. The sequence continues at coordinate 1,232 of WFRR01000157.1, read as the reverse complement.
TCACGTAACCATTGAGTAAATAACAGCAAATGATCCTTTGCAGGCTGTGCTAATAAAGCTTGATAAGCGTTACGACGTGATAAATCCACAATTTCTACTGTTTGTTTATTTACTGGAGCTGTAATACGACGATTGGCAGTGAAATAAGTAAATAAAGGTAAACTTTTATTATTATGATTTAAAGCTATGCAATGTTTTTTCGTTTTTATGTCAATAAACTGACATATATAAGCGTTACTCTTTAATGGACTACTAATAGTTAAGAATTCATCACCTTGATCTATTTTGACATAATGCTGTGAACTAAAACCGAGATTATGTAAGTAGTTTTTTTGGATTGATAGTTTAAGGGCTAATAAACCACTGTTAGTAAGATGGAAATTATTTTCTTTTCTTTGATCATTTTGATTATAAATATCTTCTGCATCAGGATCAATTAAGGCAATTAATAAGGATTTTATAGCATCAAGTATGCTTGTTTTGCCTCCAGAATTAGGCGCAATTAATACGGTAAGTTCAGGGTGTAAATTAATCTCTAAATGACTAAATAATCTGAAATTTTTAATATTAAGATGGTTGACTGAAATAGGGAGAGTAGAGGATATTTTCATATAATTAAAGAAGCGTTATTAATACAGTATTGGGTAGAAAAATCTATTGTAACCCAATACAAGTATTGAATAATGTTAAAAAACTCTGATACATCATATGCTTCGCAGACGCTTATCAGCGGGATTTTTCGCCAAAGGGCAGAGGGGTGGGCTTTCCGCTGCGCTACTCTTCCACCCCTGTACTCAAGCTTGAAAGCGCTGAATTTAATCGTATTAGGTTTTGGTGGTTCGCTTCCGTTGGTCGCTCTGAACCTTTGGAGTCACAATGCTGCCCTGCGGTGGTCTGTTTGCTTAGAGTCTAATTAAATCAATCAATCGCTATTTTTTTATTATCAGTGATGCAGCAAAAACGGCTAAACAAACACACCAGCATTGACGAGGTTGAGATTAGGGTAAAAGAGGCTGAATGATGCAGTGTTGGCGCTAAATTGAATAATCAGGGCTTTTCGACTTGATACAATAAGTGTATCAAATATCATAAAATGATACACTTATTGCTTATTTGGTACGCCACTTGATACATTAAGTGTACAATGTACTATCAATTGAAACGGCCTGATTATTCTCTATTGGGCGTAAAGCCCGATTAAAGCGGGGTTTTAGCCCTGATTGATTCACACC
>WFRR01000156.1 GCA_015486375.1 Thiotrichaceae bacterium | reverse complement strand
CGTCAAACCAATTAAAAAAAACGACCCCGAACAGCGACGACTTTTGAAATTTCACAGAAATTAAAACCGCTATTTTGATGGCGAATTTTGTTGCTGTGCTGACAATGGCAAGTATCCTGCCATGCGCTTAATCGGTTTGTCAATAAAAAAATAAAATTAATTTTACCTTGTGGTTGTCGTTTATTTGCTGTCTTTTTGTCTCACTGTAGACTGTTTTTTGTCGTTGTTGTGGTCTGTTGCTGTTTTTTTGTAAACTGTTTCTGTTTTATTGTCGTTTGTCTGTTGTGTATGCCCCAAACTGGGTTTTTATATCTATTTTGGTCAAAAAAACCTAAACTGGGTTATATCAAAATAGATAGTAAAACCTACTTTAGGTTATATCCAAATAGGTATAAAAACCTAAGTCGTGTCTATCTATTGGGTCAGGTCTATAGCAAAGAAGTCTGTTCTAATATTTCGCTTAAATAATCTGAAAATTCTCTTTATTTACATCAATTTTATAATTATGATCATTGGTTGGAATGCTGAATAATAATCTAAGCAATCAATCAAAAATAATTGATTGCTTAAAATAGGCTAAATCAATACTGTATTAGCACGTTTTCCACTGTAAGTGGAAGATCACTTTATTTTTCAAATCCAGTGTATCTACAGCCATATAGCTATTTGACCCTTTGGCGCGAATACTGGAGTTAATGCGGATGACTTTATCCGCACCACAAGCTGAAAATGAGAGTGAACTATGTAGTCGTGCATCGGTTTCTGTAAAATCGTAACCTGCAGGTTTGTTATAGCTATTAACTTCCCAAGGCACATTGGGTTGGCCTGCAAAGAAATATTTACGGCGTAATTCGCCTTTCCCTTCTACAAAACCCTGCCAATCCGCGGTGAGTACAGAAACTTGATAACCCTGAGGGACATGAACGGGTACAGCAAAGCTACAGGCAACCCGTTTTTTACCTGTGGTTGAGTCTTTACCTGCATCATAGGAATCAAATAAGATACTTAAGGTATTTGAACCTTCACCTGTAACATTAGCCGATCCAGCGGGACAACCCGTACCTGCAAAATTTAATGGGTATTCAAAATAAACGGGGTCATTCGCACTTGCAGCACCTGAGCCTAAAGCAAGACCTAATACAGTTGTTGCCACCATTGTTGATAAAACTTTCATAATCTAATCCTTTAGATAATTTAATTAATATTGAATAATATTGAATAATGTTTGAAATATAAAACTTAAAATTTTATATTAATAATCGTTTAGTATTATTAATATAAAAGGTTTAGTGCTTCTTAAATCTAAGGTGTTAAAGGGGCATCAGAAAGACACTGTCTCCACTGCAATTTAAAGACTACCTTGTTTTGAAGGTCTAAAGTATCCACTGCCATATAGCTATTTGACCCTCTAGCTCGGATGCTAGAGTTAATACGAATTACCTTATCTTCACCACACTCTGAAAAGCTTAAAGAACCATGTAATCGAGCATCGGTTTCTGTAAAGCTATAACCTGCTGGCTTATTAAATGTACTCACTTCCCAAGGTTCATTCGGTTGACCTGCAAAAAAGTATTTACGGCGTAATTCGCCTTTACCTTCTACAAAACCTTGCCAATCTGCTTTCATTACAGAGACTTGCATTCCTTCAGGTACATGAACAGGCACGGCAAAACTACATGCAACCCGTTTTTTACCTGAGACTGAATCCTTACCTGCATCATAGGAACCAAATAAAATACTTAAGGTATCTGTATTCTCACCTGCTACTGCTGTTGAGCCTGCTGGACAACCTGTACCTGCAAAATCAAGGGGGGCTTTAAAATAAACACTATTATTATCAACTGCATTTGCACCTGAAGTTAAGCCTAGGCCTAAAATAGCACTTGCAATCATAGTGGGTAAAATTTTCATAACTAATCCTTTAGATAATATCTTTTATATATTCTGAATAATATGCCTATTCAGATAAATTAAGAGAAGTGTTAATCACTTCCGACTACTTTATATAACGCTAATACTTTAGGGAATAGCTCATTATTTTATAACTTTTTTATTTTTTATTTTTTTATTCCACTATTCTTATTAACTTACCCTTTTATCTTTAAATTATAAACTTTACAGGTTAAATATATCAATAAATTAGAGCAACTTCAGTTTGGTGAATATTTTGATATTTAATTTTTCACTGCGTTGGATTTATATATAAGAGTAATATTAATTATAAAAGGAGTTTATGAAAAAGAAAGAAGTTAAATCAATGTTACAAATAGTTTTAATACCAATTTTGTTATCACTAGTTGGTATTTTTGCTTCATATTATTTGTCAAAGGTTCAAATTGACATAATGAAGGATCAGTCTGAATCAGAACTTAGAATTAACATATTAGGATTATTCGCAGAAAAAATAGTAGGAACGCCATCAGAGCAAGAACTGGCCTTAAGACTTCTCCGAGTATTAGATAGTGACTTACACCAAAAATTAGCGGCTGCGATTGCAGAATCTAGTGATAAAAGTCAGGAAATTATAGATCTAGCAAAGGTTGAACAAAATCTTGCGGCACAACGTCTAGATAATGAAAAGAAGGAAGGAAGTTCGAGTGATATTTTACCCACTCCCATCGCAGATATTTGTTCCAGTTTTGATAAATCTACCAAAAAAATATGGAAAAAAACTTATCTCAAACCGCTTGAACAAGGTAAATGGAATGTTATTGTTAAAACATTGAGCAAAAATTCAACTCAAGATTCTATTAACGAATCTGTTGCTTATTACAATAAAAAGTTTAATAATCATCAATTTATATCATCCTCCAGTGGAGATGGCTCTAAACCTGTTATATTAATTGCTTCTGGGATTAAAGATGAAGACCGAGCAAGAGAGATTGCAAGGTATGCCACAAATTGTGGAATAGCAACAGAATCCTATCCTTATAGAGAGAAAAATACATTAAGTCAGTAACTTTTCTTTTTCTATTCTAAAACCATCAAAGCGTCTCAAGAAGACCAGTATCAACCATTTTTTCATGTTTTTTCACATAATCAACAACGATATAATAGGCAGTTTTCGCTTTCTCTTTAGGATTACATTCACCCCATGAGGCAAAGTCGAAATTAATGGATAAGTAGTTGTTATATTTACCGCCTTTGCGCCATTTAATAATATTGCGTTGTTTGGGGTGATGGAATAACAGCAAAATTAATCAGTTATGCACTATAATCCATGATTAATCTTGCACCAATATGCCTGAATAACTTCTATTAACTAGTCTTGTAATGATATACCTGAATAACTTCAATAAGGTGAATAATGAAAAACATTAGCAATAAAAAAGTACGTCTGAGTAGATTGAAACTTTACACTGCACTTTCTGCAATCCTTATCGCAAATACTGCCCCTTCATTTGCAGCGGATGAAAATCTTATAAAAAATGGAAGTTTTGAAAATTTTACGGTATCGAAAGACAAGGGAAGCTGGAAATTAGTTCAGTTCGATCAGTGGCAAGGTGATGGGGAGGTTTGGACAAGCCAACGAGGTAAAGCGGCGACTGACGGCGAATATAAAATCGAGCTGGACGTTGGGAAAGAAATTAATACACTCAGTCAAACTGTGACCACGATTGCGGGACAAAAATATCAGCTAAGTTTAGATGCTTATGCCCGTCGCACCCATTCATCCGATTTTGAAATTTTGATTGATGGTCAAATTATCACAACCATTAAACCGTATAAAAAATGGCAACGTTATGATGCCTACTTCATTGGAACAGGTACGGAACAAACGCTTGCAATTAAAGAAATTGATGCACAAAGTAATGGTTTAGGCACGATCATTGACAATATTACGCTTAAAACAAGCAATGAACTATTAAGTAATGGCAGCTTTGAAGAATTTACGGTTAATGTAGATCATGGCAAATGGAAAGAAGTTACCTTTAAAGATTGGCAAGGTAAAGGCGAAGTTTGGAATCATCGTATTGGTAAAGCGGCAACAAGAGGGGCTTATAAAATAGAGCTTGATGTTGGAAACGAAGTCAATCATTTAAGTCAAGCCGTCACAACAGAAAAGGGGCTTTATTATGAGCTTAGTCTTGATGCCTATGCGCGCAGAAAAAATACTTCAGACTTTGAAATTTGGATTGATGATCAAAAAATTGAAACGATTACATTTACTGAAACTAAAAAGTGGAATCGCTATAGCACTAAATTCTTAGGTAATGGCAGTAGTCAGACCATTATTTTTAAAGAATTAGAGAGCCAAAGCAATGGTCTCGGAACGGTGATTGATTCCGTCAGTTTAATATCAACAGGTGAATATCTAAATTCAGCACCCATTATTTCAGGGACACCTCTTACCAATGTAATCACAGGTGATCGCTATACCTTTACACCAACAGCGAGTGATGAAAATACTGACGATACTTTAGTATTCAGCATTGAAAACAAGCCTGAATGGGCTAGTTTCGATGAAACAACAGGCGCACTAACGGGAACACCAACCACAGAATCAATCAGTAATACCATTACGATCAGCGTAAGTGATGGTTTAAAAACAGCCAGTTTAGCGGCTTTTGCAATTCAGATTAAAGATGCAGTCAATATTGCTCGTCAATTTGGCGTTGCGACACAAACCGCTCGTAATGGTTATTACTATTATAGTCCACCTAACAATGTATTAGATGGTGATAGCAGCACATCCAATCATACTCAATGCAATGCAGGTGAAAATTGGTGGCAAGTGGCATTGCCTCAGCCAACCAATATCGCTAAATTGATGATTCAGGGTCGTAATAGTAATGCACAAAGATTAAACAATGCAGAAGTTTATATTACTTCAACCCCTTATAACGGCACATTAAATGCAGATGATAAAGTTGCGACATTAGCAGGGACATCGACACAGCAAGAAACAATATTTGATACTGCAAAAACGGGTAATTATCTGATTGTAAAAGCCTCGGGTGATAACTGTTTACATCTAGCTGAAGTGGAAGTCTATGGCACGATGCCTGATACCCCTGTTTTTGCATCCCATTCAACCGACTTCCTTATCAAAGGTAGTACCGCAGTGGGCGAAGCTGTAGTCACACTATCTGCATCGGATTATCAAGGTGATGATTTAAGTTATCGTATTGTGGGTGATACTCCTTTTACGATTGATGCACAAGGTAATATTACCGTCAGTGAAACACTAAAAGCGGGGAGTTACAGTATTGCTGTTGAAGTCAGTGATGGCACCCATAGCAGTCAATCAACCCTTACCGTGAATGTCACCTCTAATACTGCTGTTGATGATGCGATTCAATCAGGTAGTGTGGAGCAGGTTACAGAAGGGGAACTCATTGATGCCACACTCGAAGAAATTGAAGCGACTAAAAATCTTCTAATCGATGCTAAAAAGAAAATATTTAATTTAAATGCTGATGGTACAGAAAAAACAGATGGTTCAAGTTTAACCGCTATTGATTGGGATCCCACCCACGATGCCAGTATTTTTGCTTCAACTTTAGGGGTGAATACAAGTTTATTACAAACCAATGCTGTCACAACAGCATCAAAAACAATTTACGAAAAAGACATTGCCATCATGGGAGAGAAAGGGGCTGGACGTTATCTAGTCTTTGGTGCAAATCCATTACGTAACAGTGTTAATGATCAGATGAATCAAGTCTTGGAGAATTCATTCGCATGGCTAACAAGAAGAGAGGACTTAAAAACAGCCCCTTTTAATGTGGTTATTGCACACCTTGATCAAAGTTACTGGTTTAAAGATGAAGATAAAACGCGTGAGTGGCTAGAGACACATTATGCAGGGCAAATAAATTACAATGCAGAAAATGCTTGTGACAATACCGAATTAGCCAGTTGTTTAACAAATTCAACAGATCTATTAATTATTTCACAAATATCCGAAGACACTGACAATATTGAAGCGATTACCACTACCGTCAATCATGCACTTAAAAACGGCACATCGGTTCTCTATTTGCACCATGATGGTAATCAAAAGAATCTTGGACAGGCTTTATTCTCTTCAGTCTTTGATGTGAAATATGAGTGGGATAATTATTGGAAAAGATTACAGTTACAAGCTTATAGTCCTATATCAAACATTAATCAATTACCCTCACCCTTAGAGGATGTAAAAACCCTATTTACCCATTTTCGGCAAAGTGATTACAATTTTGATTGGACACAATGTACGGATGGTAAAGGTTCTTTTGGCACAAACTATGATCAATGTAATGATGTTTCAGGATTAAGTAGCAAGTTCCAAAATGGTGCATCCACGATAAAATCTATGCTGGATAATTTTGACGAAAATAAGAAAAATATTTTTAATCAAGAAAGTTATCGTATACAAAAATTATTTGCCTTAACTGCAGACAAATTCCGTCAAGGCGTTAGCTATCCAATGGATAAAGTCAGTACTGATGATACGACCTTTATGAAGTCCTATTATGCAGATCATGCAGTTTATAACTACAGAAACATTAATCCCGCTCAAAGCGATATGGGTAACTTTAGTCGTAGTGATTTCTCACATATTACGCCTGTTACAAAAACGGTTAATCTCACCAGTAAAAAATCATTCCGTTCTACAGGTGCTTACGCTTTACCGGGACAAACGATTAGTGTGACACGTAATGATCAGAGTGATTTAACCGTAAAAGTGTTTATTAATACTTTACGCCCGGGGGCAACGCATCAATATCAAGAAAATGGTTATAAACGTCCTAAATACTTAAGAACACCTTATATTGAAGTTAAATCAGGTGAAACAATTCAGCTAACTTCACCTTATGGTGGTCCGATACAGCTTCAATTTAGTACAAACGACTTACCTATAAGTGTCACTTTTGACAATGTAGGCGAACATGCTTATTGGGCAGGTTCATCCGATGACAATACTTTTACAACAAAGCTTGCTGCGGCTGAATTTGATTGGGCAGAAGTCGTAACATCAGGCTTTGAGGTACACTCTAAACTGGATAAAATGCAAGAATCTGTTGCACGTCCAGAATGGGGAACAGCACAGGCATTAGCCAATGCAACCGAGCGTTATATGAGTAATTTCCCACATGTACTCGCAGGTTTTAAAGGGCCGGGGATTGATATTGTAGATGAAATTCACGATTTTGCGACGGCTAACAATTTGAGCATTGAAACCTTGGATAAAGTTAAGCACATGAATGCTGATCAAGCGACTTGTGGTTATGGTTGTTCAGGTAATCCTTATGATGCGTATTGGGCTTATTCACCCATTGGACATGGCGATGTGCATGAATTAGGACATGGTTTAGAGAAAAGTCGTTTCCGTTTTGAAGGTTGGGAAGGACATTCAACCACTAACCCTTACTCTTATTATACTAAATCAAAATATAATCAGACCACAGGCGGTGATCCAAGCTGTCAAAAGCTACCATTCAAACAAGTCTTTGATCAGTTACAAGCGGGTGCGAATGCGAGCAATACAACGGAATATCTGCAAACCAATTTATGGGAAAATTCAGGCTGGTCACAGCAATTTATGGTGACACTACAAGCCATGATGCACACTCAAAAAATGGGTATGTTAGAAAATGGTTGGCATTTACTAGCTCGATTGCATATCTTAGAACGTGAAATTCAACGGGCGAAACAAGACTGGGAAAGTCAAAAAATGAATATTGGCTTTGCTAACTATACGCTTGCAGAATTCGATGATATTAAAAATAATGATTGGTTATTAATTTCACTCTCCTTTGCATCAGGTTTAGACTTTAGTGATTACCTTGACATGATGGGAATTGAATATAGCAACAAAGCTGCCGAGCAAGTTGCCAGTTTTGCTTATCCAATGGTCGCTAAAGCGTTCTTTGTTTCAACAGAAACAGGCTATTGTAAAACAGATGCCTATGGTGATTACCTTAATAAAACTACCTTAGCAATTGATGGACAGTCTATTTGGCCTGAATAAATTTCAATTTAAATCTCTTCATATAGATACTTACGATAAAGTGAGTGATATTTAGCATTGGCTTTATCAAAAACAATCGTGGACTCTCGGAATCATTCATGCCCTTTTTTCAATTATTACTACAACGTCTTTGGGGCTTATTACCTGTTACCTTAGTTTTATTTATTCTAGGTTTAGTGGGAATCTTGCTTATTAACGCTGCACCTGATGTTAAACGCTTAGTCGGGGTACAAGTACAGGCAAATCCCAATAGTGCAGGAGTCGTATTAGGTTGGGAAGCATTGGGACAATATGTAGGAGCAAATTCTGCCGAAAAGAATCATTTAAAAGTCCACTACGAACCCAAACAAGGTTGGCAATTATCGAACCTTGCGATTGATAAAAAAGTCGATGCACAAACAACGCGTTTTCCAACCCGCTTTATACGTCGTTTTGCCTTACAAGTTGGGGATCGTTTGATTGCTAAAAACTTCGATATTGAAGTTAAACAAACACAGCCGAATCATCTAGTTTTATATGATCGAAACAATAAAGTGACCGCACAATGGCAAGGCTCAGCCCTCAGTTTTAATCATCAACGTCCTTTGTATTCCTATTGTGATCGTAGAGGTATTAAAGCTGTCGTGAGTCAATGGCGTGATCATCTTTATTGGGCGTGGTTTAGCAAAGATAATCCCGAAGAAAAACGTTTATTTAGCGTAGGGGGACAAGTCGATTGTACGACCCGTTGGGCGCAAACTAATGTTAAGCCTGATAGTTTACGTTTTTCATGGATGGATAACCGTTTCTGGATTGGTGCAGGTCGTCATGCAGTGCGGGTACAAATTAAGCGTGGCACGAAATCCTATGATTTGAATCAAGTTAGCCTTGCGGTTAATGGTTCAGAAGGCAACGTTAAACGCTTGATTTTAGGACGAACTCATTATCAACTGAGTGCAACAGATAAGCGTTTTTCATTACTACCTACCCATAATCAACCTGTTTTTATTCAAGCCTCGCCTAACACACAAGTTGAAGATGCAGAGCAACAGCAAGCGCTGAAAGTTGCCGCGCAAAAACGTCAACAAGAAGCTGAAAAACGGACGGAAGCCATGAAAGCCCAAGGTATTTTTACCCACTATGCTAATTATGATTGGATTGGCGATATACCCACAGGACGCGCAGTCAGTACAGTCAATCTTGCGATTGCATGGGGTATTACCTTATTGTTAGCGAGCTTTGTTCTGACCTTTCGACAGGGCTATCATCAAGTCAACTATTCCCTGCGTATCTCAGGTTTAGTGGTTAGCTTATTATTAGCCATCACTGTGAGCTTATTAGTCTTATCGAAAGCAACCCTAGGCACACTATTAAGCTTTACATGGTTAATGGCACTGTGGGCAACGTTTATACAATTTTTTAGTGGACGTTTACACGGTTTAGCTGCCCGTATTTGGTGGCTAGGTTTGTTGTTAGCAGGTATCGGCTTATTAGTATTAACTCAACTGGCTGTTGGCTCGGATAATACCCGTTGGCTAAGTTTTCCCGCAGAAACGGCATTTTGGTTAATACAACTCGGACTTTGGGTGGCTTTATTAGCACTTGCCCCTTTAGAAAATGTAATGGATGCCTTAATGCGTTTATTACATCCAGCGCAATATCGCTTAGTGATTGGCAAATTTTCCTTACCGCATTTTGCTTATTTAGGCTTAATTTCAGGTGTGGTTGCCTTATTGATTGCTCAATCACTCGGAGGCAAAGAAGAAGGTGTATTTGGTATTCAACCCGTTGAACTGGCTAAGTTTGCCTTTATTATTGCAATGGCACGCTTATTATGGTTTTTACGCGATATACGCACCATTTACTCTGAACATTATCAAAATAATCGCACCGCTATTTTATTTAAATTATTCCTCAGTACCTTTGCTGTTGTATTACTCGGGGCATTCTTATTAGCCTTTGGGGTCAATGATAACTCGCCTATCTTTATTGTTAGCTTCCTATCCTTAGCCTTTTTATGGCTCGCACTGATTGATCCTTTAGTCCCCAATTCACGTTCACAATGGCTTAGCCAAGGGGCAATTGTACTGCTGGCATTATTTATTCTTGTGATGGGAACATTCTTATATTTCAATCCTCCTGCATACAATAGCCATTTTCCACAAGCCGAACGTTTTCGCAGTTGGTCTAACCCCTTATTGTATCCAGAAGCCGCGTCACAATTATTAAACTCCTTACAACGCGTCGGAGAGGGCAATTGGTTGGGTACAGGTTGGTTTGGACAAAATGGAGTCGTCATGAGTTTACCCGCAGTTCAAGATGATTTTATTGCCGCCTTTATGTTAAATCGTTTTGGTGGCTGGGTCGGAATGTTATTAATGACAGTTCAATTTCTTTGGCTAGTGAGCTTATTCAAGCTTTCTACTTGGTTACGCACCACGCAAGCCGCCCCCCAAGTACAGACAGCCTTTCAATTATTAGGCTATGTTTTATTTGGTCTAGCGTGGGTACATTTATTACATTGGTTAATTTCATGGAGCAATATCTTAGGCTGGCTACCGATTATGGGACAACCGATGACATGGCTATCTGCAGGTAATAGTCACCTATTAGTTATCGGTGTACCGACCTTATTATTTGGCTTAATTGCCGCATGGATCAAGCAATTAGAAACCCCGCAATAAGCACTTAAAAAGCTCAACTCCTTCATAAGTACAACGAAAGAGTTAAACTTTTAGTCACATCCAATATTTTATTATTGGATTAATTGGTATGACTCTGAATGGCAGGACTCGGCGCTGTATTTTGATTGACATTTAATCCCGCAGTTATCCCACCCGTTGAATCGTAAATTGCTTGTCCATCAACGCTACCAATGCCCACTGTTCCTGCTTTCCAAGCAGTAAAAAAGGACACGGTATTCAGTTCTAAAATAGCAGCACTGCAAATTGCTAACATATCCGTTTTAGTTTTACCGCTTTGCTTCATACAAACATCATATTTATCACTGCTAGTGGTTTTATCTCTCGCTTCACGATGCAAAATTTTAAATAGATCAAAACCATCACCATCGAGAAATGGATAGGCTGCTTGTGCATTTCCATCACTGTCATAATATTTACTATTTTTAGTTTTAAAGTCACTTAAATAATTAGCATCAATCCATTTAGCTAATTGATGAAACATCAATAATCGACCTGCATTACCACCATCTGCCCACGGTTGTCCTTTGCCAAGTATTGTTGCTACGGATGAAATACTCGATGCGGTACGTAAAGGCTTAGAAAAACGTTTTTGCTGATGCATCGCCATGACATTATTGGCTACCTCGGTTGCACCAGGAATACCGAGCCATGATTCCACCATATTGTGTCCCATCTCATGCCAGAGTAAAAAACTACTTTTAGCATTTTGTGGAAAAGTTGTTTTTGTTGGCTTCCATGACATGACCATAATGGGATAACCTGAATGACCTGCACCAACGGATATATGGGGATCAAACACTTCACGGTTTTTATGGGCTAATTTTTTGCCATTATCACAACTAGGCGGCGTATGTTCATCAAAACTATCACCACAAGTCTGATCATAACCATAAAAGTCATACGCATTTTTTGCCATTGCATCAAAATCTTCCGCAATTTGCGTAACGTCTGCAAAGCTCAGGGAAGCCATATTGGCCTTAGCCACTGTCACAATATAATGCTTAGATTCCAGTTCCGCTTTAGGTGCGGTGGCACTACTAATGAGACTTGTCCATTCAGCTTCTGTCGTTGTACCTAAAACAAACCGCACGGCTTGTTGTACCCCTGAAAAATTAACAGTCGCTACTGCATCCACTGCGGCTGAACTATCAAAGGATTTTAAGAAAATTAAACCACCATACGGGTGTTGAACCGTAATGCTTTTAGAGGTATTACCATTGCTATCAATAAATTTATATTTTTTAACATATTTAGGTGGACGTTTAAGATTGATTTCATGTCGAAAAATTCCACCCACATTATCCCCTACGCCAATTTGGAGTTGCATTTTTGTTTCATCAACACTGTCAGGTAAAGTGATAGTGACATCTTGGTGAGCAGGGGCATATAAACCCGTAGACTGCATATTACCTGCATACCATTTTTGATAAAGGGTGTTGCGATGCAGATAAATATTAGCCGTATGATCACTGCCTGTATGGTTTGTTTGACCAGGATATTCAGAAGGATCATATTTTAATGTCTTATCATAAAAAGCCCGTTCCACCATAATGCGAGTAACAGGTTTGCGACGATAATCTAAAATATCCTTCGTGCTAAAACTAAAGCCCGGATAGAATTCTCCCTTGTCATTAATCGTAATGGAGGTATTGCTTACTTTATATAAACCGAGCAAATCATTAAGACTCTTAAATTTTTCACCTGTAAATACCGCATCATTTAATAATAATGCACCCATATTGGTGTATTCACGATTTAAATCGACATCTGTTAGCAAATTGGTTTTTAATTCATGGGCTAATAGGGTGTTCATACTGCCGCCAACATCTCCCTGTGCTTGTACAAAATTTAAGTCAATCGGATACTTGGCATATTTATCATACTTTGCTCCATCTTGAACCACACCATCACCTTTAACTAAGGTTGTTTGTACCTGTACTTTATTAGCATTCGCATCTTCCACTTCAACGGTTCCACAGTTTTCTTGTGTCAGTGTCGGGTTATCTGTATCACCTTCCTTAAAGATTTTCCGCTCACGTTTTTGTAAGACTTCTTCCAGATAAGAAAGTTGTCCACGCCCCTCCAGTAGGGATTTTAAATCGACTAAAGTGCTGGGAACATTAGAATAATCATCCATACCTAAACGACGTTGTAAATCGGTGTGTCCAATATAATCGACTAAACACATATCATATTGATGTACACCGCCGACATCTGTTTTGACAGGGAGTAATTTTGTATCTTGTTTATTATTGGCAAAAAACGTTGTAACCCCTGCTTTTTTCATAATTTCATTGGCAGCGGTTTGAATCACACCTGCACTTTCATCGTAGCTGGGGGATTCCATAATTAATACGCCCCCCCCTGCACGAATATAATCGGTAATTAAATCAACATCAGACAGTAAGGTTTTTCGCGTCGTTTGATCTTTATAAAGCGTCCAAGAACTACGCATTTGGAAATCTTCTAAAATCAATAAAGGATAGACACTGGGATCTAATAAAGATTGATCTTTAGCGGCTTGCCATGTCGGAATATATTTAGGATTTTCTCCGCTGCTAAGATTGAAGTTGGTATGAATGACAAAGGCTTCAGAATCGTTTGCATAAGTATTCCCTCCAATATGCCAGAACATCGTGCGTTCTTTATTTGATAAGACGGGAATTGCCCCGCCTGTTTTAGAATAACGTTTGGAACTGTCCGTGTTTTGTTCTGTTAACCATGCCATGACATTATGAAAGAAATTTTCCATATCTGCCGAATCAGGTGTATCCGTTTTATTGCCATTACTGTAATTAGTGGAATAATTTCTCGGATTAACCAAAATAGAACCGTACAAATGACTTCCCATCACTAATACGCGTCCTTTACCGATGGTACCTGCCGCAACGAGGGGAGCATTATAAGTTGCAGTATCTTTATTACCCAAATCTATAGAATTACTGGTGTAATAATTCAGTACGGATGCAGGGGGACGCACAGGACGATAGCGTGTAATGGTGTTATTTTTATAATCAATTGGATAATCCGTGTATTTCGGGTCTTTGTCACTCCGTGCAGAAAACACGGGAAAACCATTTTGTCCTGTGACTAAAGTCGTAAAGGTATCCGTACCACTCCAACGGTTATACATGGTTTTGAAAATATGAAATTCTCGCACGCCATCGTAAATTTTCTCTAATTGAGCATCCACATCCGCAGCAACACTGTCTGATTTTAGCGTTGATAAGTCCACCTCTGCATTGCTTATCTCGGCATAAGTACTCGAAAAACTCATCAATAAGCTAACACTTAGGATTAATGATAATACCGTTTTATTATTTTTCATTTTTAGCTCCCTGTGCGTAGTGCAGTGATTTTATCCAATATTTCTTTCCCTAATTCAAAGTCTTCAAATTGCGCCCCAAATTCATCTTCACCTTTTGCAATCCCTAAATCCGTATTCGCTTTACCATCAGGTAAATTTAAATCAATTTGCGAACGATAAATTTCTAAGGCTTCTCGTACTGCACTATCAATACTGACTTTTCCATCATTACTGATCGCATCAAACGCATTCAATAAACGGATAATATTACGAGGTTTAGGATGATCAAAGGAGGTAGCAATGACTAGATCAGCAGGCGTAATAATCGCTTTACCTTCTGTAATACCCAACTCAAGTTGATAAATAGAGAAACTCACTTGTTTTCCCTCTTCATAACTAAAAGTACCATTAGCATCGGTTAAACCTGATTGATTGCCACTGCGAAACTTAACCCCTTCCACCACACCTGTTGTTGTTTTTAATACCCCTGTGCGTATTTTTATCACTTCCTTTTCGCCTCGAACAATACTGCTAGTGGCTTGTTTGGTCGCAAGGGCATTATCTCGAATTGCAACTAAATGTGCTTTAGCATCCTCATCACTGAGTAAGCCGCGATGTTCTCCAAAATGATCGGCAAGATCATTAAATAAATTATAAATATCTTCATTCTCCGCAAAGGTCTCTGCAATTTGAGTAAAATCTACTTTATCCTTCAGACCTAATAATGCAATGGATTCTTTAGTACGCTCATCAATGGTAATACCATTAGACACATCCTTATCGCTGTCTAAAGATTGCAATAATTTACCCATATTGAGTACTTTATTATTATTTTCATCTTGAGAACCTGCTAAATCAAACAAAGTAATAATTTTACGCTGGGTATTATTCGGGTCGGTTTTGGTAGCACTTGCCCCTAAAAGAATCCCTGTTGCATCATCACCCATGTAAAACGTGACACTTTGACCTTGTTGATATTTAAATAGACCATCACTATCGGTATAACCACTGAGTGAACCTGAGACGTACTTAATCCCTTCTACTGCACTATCAATTAAGAAACCTGTGTTATTAATTTCAATTTTATTGACCAGCGTGGTTGCAGTGCTATTACTATTTGCATCGGTCACGGTTAAAACAACATCATAAAAGCCTTCTGATAAGGCTGAAATTGTACCTTGGGCTAAACTCCATGTGCCATTATTGTTATTCGTGGCAGGATAAGTTTGACTATTAATCCCTACACTCAGACTGTAAGTACTGCCTGTCGGTAATGTTCCACTCAATGCAGGTGAAGTATCAGCGGTTTGTACACTATTAATCGTCGGTGCATCGGATTGTTTGGTAATGGTTAATGCCAATGCACTACTTTCATTGCCTAGGCTATCTTTTAAAGTAATTGCAAAACTAATATCACCATTATTACCACGAGTATCAAGACTCACCGTTAATGTGCCTGCACTACTCACTGACCCCACTTCTGCATCATCAACAAAAACCGTCGCAGCGACTTCTCCATTGACCTCTACGTTGGTACTTTCAGTATTAGTCGTACTGGGTGTTGTCGTGAGTGTTGGTGTATTCGGCGCTGTTGTATCTTTGCTAATACTGACATTGAGTGCAGTACTGCTATTACCCGAACTATCTTTAAGAATAATCGCAAAGGTTTTACTGCCGTCATCACCGCTAGTATCAAGACTTATGCTCGCTTTTCCATTGCTGGCTAAACTCCCTGTTTGAACTGAATTAATCCAAACACTTGCATTGGCTTCACCATTCACTTCTACATTAACGCTGCTATTTTTCGTAATACTGGGTGTGCTTGTTAAGGTGGGTGTATTCGGCGCTGTTGTATCAGAAACAACGGGTGTACCGCCACCTGAACTTGTACCGCTCCCTGTATTAGTAGTATTGCCCGTTAAGAGTGTTATACCTGTTGGAACAGTACCTCCCGCACTTGCAATACCACTATGTAATTGTGTTTGAGCATCAACGGCACTGACCAAATTAATGGATAAAGCACTTTCTACACTGGCTTCAAACCCCGTACTCTTAAAGTCGGTTTGACTCGGTAGGGTAAACGTACTATCAATAATAATTTTCCCATTACTACTATTATTATCAGAATCAATGCTTTGTAATAATCGCGCTAAATTAAGTCCCGCATCACTATTGCTTGGAAACAGTGAATAGGGGGTAATAACCGTAGTTTGTGCAATAACGGAGCCTAGTGTTTGTCCCCCCAAGAAAAAAGTCACCGTATCACCTTGCTGACAAGTATATTCACCCTTGCTATTGGTTGTACCTGTGAGCCCTGAAGAACAGCTATACCCCAGTCCTTGTACAGGATCATCAACGAATTGTCCTGTGATCAAATTATCTACAATTTGATGCTCAACACTTATTTCAGAAACCCCCGTTGGAAATTTTGCACCGACGGGGTTACTAATCACGAGAAAAAAGCTTTCACTATTTTCAGATAAATTATCTGTAAAAATTGTAATAGCAATATCAACACTGGTATCACCTGCGGGAATAATCGCCGTTCCTGCTACGGCTAAATAATCTTCACCCGCAATAGCTGTACCATTTTTGGTTTTAAAATTGACTGAAGCATTAACACTTAAGGCTTGATCAATGGCTAATTTAAAATAATTGGTGTGTGTCGTATCACTATCATTTAGCTGAGTATCACTTACGACTGTACTGACTTGAGAAGTACGTTTTGCAGGACGTTGTTTAGCAAGAGGAGGAGAATCAATTTTTACTATGGGTTTAGATAAGATAAAGCTGGAAACAAGCTGATGAGTGTCAGCATAAGAAGCTTGATAAGTTAAAGCCATTAGAATAGTTATCAAGTAGCGTAGAACAGTGATTTTTCGCATTTATAAAATAACTCAAGATTTAAAAATAGTAAAAAGTGATTAAATCAATCCCTTTTGTTTGAATTCAGGTTTACAAATAATTATACCTGATATTTATATTTATATTTATATTTATATTTATATTTATATTTATATTTATATTTATATTTATATTTATATTTATATTTATATTTATATTT